>JAKJAE010000379.1 GCA_022707665.1 Chloroflexota bacterium | reverse complement strand
CACTGACCCCGCCATCACCGGGCGGCCTTTCGTCTACACGACAACGATCGCGAATAGCGGCCCGGCGTCAGCGACCAGTACCCAGCTCCAGATGGTGGCACCGGACGGCACCCTGATCTCGAGCGCCTCCGGCGCATCCTGCACCATGGTGGACAGAGAGGTCAACTGCAGTCTTGGCGATGTCCCCACCAACACGACTCGCGATGTCGTGTTGGCTCTCCACATTCCGCTAACGATGACGGGCAAGCTGCGCTTCGAGGCGCAGGTGACCTCCGAGAAGATCGACTTCCGTGAGGCGAATGACAGCTTCGTGAGCTACGTCACGACGTACCAGCCTGTGACAGGCCTCTCGGTCGCTGCGAGCCTCCCTACCCCACTGGACTTGCCCACAGTCATCACGGCGACAACGGCTACCGGAACTGATGTCGTGTTCAACGTAGACTTTGGCGATGGAACGCTAGCGCAAGGTGTGCCGGTCACAAACACCTTCGGCAGCGTAGGGCGCTACACAGCAGTCGTGACGGCCAGCAACGCCGTTAACACCGTCACCGGAACCATCTCGATCCCGGTCGACGTTCCCGTGGCGAGGGCAATGCTATCAGAAGACTTCGACGAGCACCGATTGTTCCCGCCGCCAGGCTGGTTGTTCCAACGCACGGAGGCCGCCAGCGACGACATCACCTGGCAGTACACGGAACAACGTGCCCACTCAGGCCGAAGCAGCACCTACCACAACGACCTCTTCGGCTGGCACAGCTCATGGCTTGTTACGCCGCAGGTAACGCCGACCCTGGGAAGTGAGGTCGTTTTCTGGCAACTCGTGCGCTACGTGGACCGCCTCGAGGGTCACAGCGTGTGGATCTCAACAGCGCGAAGCGATCCGAAGTACGGCGACTTCGTCAAACTCGGTGATGTGGCTCCGGGTAGCGACGACCTATGGACCGAGCAACGGCTTGAGCTTGATGCATACGTAGGCGTGCCGATCTACATCGCATTCAGATATGACGGTGACTTCGCGACGGAGTGGTATCTGGATGACGTGGCCGTCACCGCGCCGCTCCTGGCTATGAATGACGGCCCAACCCCGATCGGCTCCACAACACACTTCACGGCTGTCATCGGCGCGGGTACCAACATCTCCACAGCGTGGGATTTCGGTGATGGGGCCACAGGCACGGGACTCACGCCCATACACACCTATGCACTTCCTGACACCTACCGCGCAACAGTGACGGTCCAGAACGCGGTGAGCGTCGCCAGCGCCCAGACGGTGGTGATCGTGGAAGGTCCTGTCTTCAGGCAGTATATGCCCGTGGCGCTGAGCAACTACATCGCGCCGTGCCTTGACAGTTATGAACCAGACGACACGCAGGACCTCGCTGTGCCCATCAGCACCGATGGTACGCGCCAGGACCACAACTTCCACACGCCAGGTGACGTTGACTGGATCAGTTTCGTCGTCGGCGACATTACCGAGGTGTTCACTATCGAAACCTTCGACCTGGCGCTGGCCGACACCGTGATCTACCTCTATGACAGCGACGGCGTCTCGCTCCTCGACTGGAATGACGATCGAGGACCTGGCGACGCAAGCTCTCGGCTGGAATTCCATCCCTACCACACGGGTATTTTCACACTCCGCATCGTGAACTACTATCCTGATGCGGGCGATTGCAACCACCTCTACAGCGTGAGGGTGACACGATGAGCACCCGACGCAACTCTGCGATCTTGAGAGGAGAACGCCAGATGAGACGGTATCTGCACCTGACTTCGGCACTGGGGGTGACCGCTCTTGGAGTGGTGGCCATGGTCTTGGCTCTGCAAGCTCTGGCGCTGGGTTCTGCACTCGCGGCACCAGCAACGACCGACATCGAGGCCGGGGTTCTCGGATCGTCGGTGCCGATCACAGCCCCACTCCTCGTCGAGGGCTTCGAGGGCTCTTGGCCCCCTGACGGTTGGCTGCTCCAACAGCTTGCGCCCTCTGGTCTGTGGAGCCCTACCCCAGACGCCGCGATGGTCCACAGCGGGAGCATTGCAGCGATTCACCCGTGGGGATATGGTGAAGCTGATTCCTGGCTCGTGACATCGCTCGTCACCCCGACACCATCGAGCCAGTTGGAGTTCTGGCAGTGCGAGCGCTACAGCGACCCCGCAAGGCACAGCGTCTACATTTCCACCGGACGTCAGGACCCGAAGTACGGTGACTTCATCCTTCTGGGCGAGGTATCACCGCCCCCCGAGGATAAGTCCTGGGAGGCTATCCCGCCCCTGAGCTTGGCTGCATATGCCGGCAAGCCAGTGTTCCTGGCCTTCCGCTATGAAGGCACAAAAGGTGATGATTGGGCCATTGACGACGTTACGGTGACGACTGGACTCAGCGCTGTCGCCAGTACGCCCGTCCTCGTCAACGCAACAACCACCTTCACCGCCACAATCGCGGCTGATCGTGACGCTGACTTCACGTGGAACCTTGGCGATGGCACGACAAAAGCCGGGGTGGTCGTGACGCACACCTACACTGCACCCGGTGCTTACACCGCCATAGTTACAGCGACCAACGCGAGCAGCCAGGTTGTGGCAGACACCCGCGTCGTCGCGTGGGCACAGGTCTTCCTGCCTTTGGCAGTCCGGCAGTGACGCTCATCAGACGTCTTGGGGCGACGTTGGTCGTCGTGGCATTCTTGGGTGCAGTGCCCACGTTTGCTGCGACGCCAACGCCACCCCTCCCAACGTGGACGCCGGGTCCGCCACAACCGAAGCAACTCCCGTCGGCAGTGCCGTCAGGGGGAGGGACCGACATCTCCCCGCTACCTGCGCCTAACCATGGCCTCTCCCCTTTACCCGCCGACGCCGGACGCAACGGGACCGGGCCGGGTACCAGCGGGGCTGGTATCGCCATCATCGCGGGCGGCCTTCTCGTCATGGGCTACCTGGTATGGCGACACGTCCGAAACCCCGGCACTTCGACGAAGCCAGCACACCATAAGGAGTGATCAATGTCTAGACGGATCCTGCTTTCTGCAGGGATGCTGCTCACGATCTTTGCGTTGATGGCCTGGGCCGCCCCTCAGTCAGCCCAGGCCCAGCTTCCGCCATCGACTCCCACGAGTCCGCCTCCAACATGGACACCGGGCCCGCCAGCAGAAAAGACACCCACGCCAACCGCGCCACCC
>JAKJAE010000378.1 GCA_022707665.1 Chloroflexota bacterium | reverse complement strand
CGCGGGTTGACCTTGTGCAGAGTCCATCCATCCGTTCGCTGCCGGGTCTCAGCTACCGGTACCCGGGATCGCCACCCCCGCAGCTCGGTCTGTTTGTCGATGGCGATGAGCTCAGCCCCGTCCTGCAGGTTCCTGCTGAGGATGTGGGCTCTGCCGGAGAGGGGGCTGCCAGGTACCTCCCGACGTCTGTGGCCTACGTGTTGAGGCCGCACGCGGACGTTCTCGTCACGGCACCGCGCGGTGGCCTGGAGGCCTGGATCGCCCTGACCATGGGCGCGGACCAAGTGACTGTCGCAGAACCGAATGGGCTCATCGCGCAAGCTGTCGGTTCGCTCTACGAGTGCCGCCAGGATGGCCCAGCCTGTTCTGTGCTCTTGGTCGCCGAAGAGCCGCGCAGCTACGTCCGGCGCGTGATACTCAGCCAGCGGAAGGCAGATCCGCAACAGGCTCCAGCGAAATCGTATGATGTCGTGGTGCTGGCTCTCACAACGCCCTATCGTCCGATCCGCTCGGGGGCTTATAGCCTCGGGGAGGACTACCGGTACACCGTAGAGGCCTTCGTCGACACTCTGTCCGTGCTGAAGCCCGATGGACTGCTCGTTGTGTCACGGTGGCTTCAGCTACCACCAAGCGAATCGCTGCGGGCCTTTGCGCTGGCCGTAGAGGCGGTGGAACGACTCGGCGGCGACCCTGCGCAGCAGATCGTAGGATTCCGGGGCTATTCGATGATGACACTGCTCGTCAGAGCCACACCGTTCACGAAAGCCGACCTCCAAGCCATTCGCCGCTTTGCTGCAACGCGGGCCTTCGATATGGTTTTTGCCCCGAATATCACTGCATCAGAGGTGAATGTCACCAACGCTCTGCCATCACCGATCTACTATGAGACGTTCCGTGATCTCCTTGCTGCGGAGGATCGGGAGGCATGGTATGCTGCGTATGCGTTCGATGTGCGCCCCCCGACGGATGATCACCCCTTCTTCGGGCATTTCTTCAGGTGGTCTCAGACGCGTCAGATCGTCGCTGAGCTTGGGAAGAGCTGGCAACCTTTCGGTGGTGCGGGTTATTTCGTGTTGCTGGCTTTGCTAGCGCTAGCTCTTGTCATGGCGGTGTTGATGATCGGGCTGCCAGCAGTTGTCGCCACGATCCGGAATCCTCGGGAGGTCCGAGGCACAGGGCCGTGCGCTATCAGAAGGCAGCAGGTCGCTGACCTGGTCTACTTCGGGCTTCTCGGCATCGGATTTATGTTCGTCGAGATACCGCTGATACAGCGAGCGATCCTGTTTCTTGGGCACTCGGCGTATGCCGTCACTGCCGTGCTGTTCAGCCTGCTTCTATTCTCGGGGGTAGGGAGCTTCTTCTCAGCCAGGCTCTCGCGTTGGTTAGTTCACGCGATCGGGGTTCTCGCTGGTCTGGTTTTGCTAGCCGCTGCAGTGTTTCCAACCCTATCTTCGACGTTGTTGTGGCTCCCTTTGGGGGCACGTGCTGGCGTAATGGTCTTTCTGCTTGGCCCTGTGGGTGTCTTCATGGGGATTCCCTTCCCGGGAGGGCTAGCCGTCTTTGGGGGCGGTGCTGAAGGTGTCAGCCATCAGGCCCTACTAGCCCGGGCTTGGGCGGCAAACGGGGCCCTGTCCGTCGTTGCCTCGATACTATCAGCACTTCTGGCACTGGCGTGGGGCTTTCGGTGCGTCTTGATTCTTGGAGCGCTTAGCTATGCTGGTGCAGCAGCTACGCTGGCCTGGCACCGGCAGCGCACTAGGGTTGCACAATCCCCAGACCGGTGAAGGGGACGAAAAGGACGCCGCCCAGGTTTTCTGCGACCAACTCACCTTCCACAACCGTGAAACGCCAGAGACTTTGGTAGCCTCCCTGGGGGCCGATAGGGATCACGAGACGTCCACTTTCGGAAAGTTGGCTCACGAGGGGTTGAGGGAGGTGATCCGGGGCTGCGGTTACGACAATGGCGTCGAAGGGCGCATACTCCTCCCAACCATAGTAGCCATCGCCCTCGAGGCACCGGACTTGGGTGTATCCCAAGGTATCGAGGGTACCGGCTGCCCGTTCCGCGAGCTCCGGGACGATCTCAACCGTGTAGACCTCGACATCAGGGATTTCGGCAAGCACGGCAGCCTGGTAGCCTGAACCTGTCCCAATCTCAAGGACCCTTTCACCTGGTTGCAGGGCCAGAAGCTCGGTCATCCACGCAACGACGTAGGGCTGTGAAATGGTCTGTCCGTAGCCGATTGGCAGAGGATGGTCTGCGTAGGCCTGATCGACATAGGCATCCGGCACGAAGCGGTGGCGGGGCACGTTGCGCATCGCCTGTAGGACGTTCGGGTCCGAGATTCCGCGCCCTTCAATGGTTAGGTGCACCATATCGAGACGCTCGGCAAGTCGGTCATCGCTGTTGACCTCGCCTGAAGGCGTAACCTGGGGAACGGTAGATGGGAGAGCCGCAGGTATAAGCATGGTCGGGGTTTCTAGCGAAGGCGCGACGGCATGACACGCGCTGATCAGAAGCCCAAGAAGTATAAGCCTGACTGTATGTTTGGACCGCATCCACACCATTCCGAGCCTCCAGGCGTCCAGGCGGCTCTGGAGAGCCGCCCTACACCAGAAGCAAGACTCCAGCGGTCAGGATGGCTCAGGCGCTCAGAAGCGGCGCTCAGAAGCGGCGCTCAGAAGCGGCGAGCCGCTCGATGCCAGAGGTGAGACTTTGTAGGGAGCTCGGTTACCACCGTACTCCCAACGTCATCTCACCAACTCTATGGCATGAACCCTGCTGGTCTACCTCGGATGTGACAAGGGGGAGGATGTCGGCAGTGGACGACACAACCTGATCGGCGCCGCTGGCCCATAGTTCTTTTTGCTCGCCGAAACCGCACAGGACCCCAATCGTCCAGGCACCAGCGCGCCGGCCCGAACGCATGTCGGCAGGCGTATCTCCGACCATCACACACTCCGATGGCGCAACCCCCAGAGCCCGGGCAGCATAGGTTACGGGTTGGGGGTGAGGCTTGAGTCGTTGGGTCGTTTCCTGCGTCACGCACAGGGCAAAGAGATCTCCGAGGTTGTGTTGCTCGAGGAACCTGGCGGCGTCGACGGCCGGGCGTGTCGAGACCACGGCCAGCCGGCCCCGCCCAGCAAGGTGCTCCAACAAGGGCCTGACGCCGTTGATGAGGCGGAAC
>JAKJAE010000377.1 GCA_022707665.1 Chloroflexota bacterium | reverse complement strand
CGTGTTACCAGCAGCATCCAGGATATCCGTGGTCTCGATGATCTCCTCGGACATCCCCGCCATCTCGGCGATACCACGCGCATTGTCGACGATGGGACCATAGGCGTCCGACGAAACGATCATGCCGCTGACCGAAAGCATGCCAACGGCCGCGATGCCAACACCATAGACGCCGGTGATGACATCCGAAGCGTCGGCGACGTAGTAGGCGATGAGCGTCGCCACCACGATACCGACCACCGCAGGTACGATGCTGATCAAGCCATAGCTGAAACCGGTGATGATCGTGATCGCCGAGCCTGAACCCGATACCCTGGCTGTCTCGACAACCGGCGGGCGGTCGTCACCCGTGAAGAAGTCGGACGTGAACCCGATGACCGTGCCGGTAATCAGCCCGGCAAGGGTCGCCCACAGCACAGCCAGGTCGATTCGCGCGATGAGGACCACTGCGGTGACCAGGCCCGCGAAGATAATCGTGGTGTAAATGGTGCCGCGGTTCAGGGCGGGACCGGGCTTGTCACCCTCTTTTACCTTGACGAACTGCAGACCGATCAATGAAGCGAAGCTGCCCAACATACACAGAATCAACGGGAAGATGATGTATAGAGTGTGCTGATCGCCCGAGAGATTCGGCAACGCAGTTCCAAGCAGCATCGCAGCCACCGAGCTTGCAACATAGCTGTCGAAAATGTCGGCACCCATGCCCGCAACGTCACCGACGTTGTCGCCAACGTTGTCAGCCACAACAGCCGGGTTACGGGGATCATCTTCCGGGATACCCACCTCGACTTTGCCCACCAAGTCGGCTGCAATGTCCGCCGTCTTGGTGTAGATGCCGCCCCCTGCTTTGGCCAGGAGCGCGAGCGTCGAGGCACCGAAGCTGAAGCCAAGCACCATCTGCGCTTCCCCGGTTATCAGCCAAATGAGGCTCATGCCGATCAGGGCCAAACCAACCATCGCCAGGCCCATCACTGAACCAGCCTTGAAGCTGACATTGAAGGCCGGGGCCAGGCCCTTCTCGGCGGCGACAGAGGTGCGCACATTGCCCTTGACCGCAATCGTCATTCCCATATAACCGGCGATAGACGAACAGAGCGCACCGAAGATAAACGTGACGGCGATGGTCAGCCCATAGGTGGGTGACTTCTGAACGCCAAACACGATCGCCAAAAGGATCGCCATGCCTGCAGCAAGCATCCCCAATGCGGTGTAGAGCTTCTTCAGATACGACTTCGCGCCATCCTCAATCCACTTCGCGACGCGCTGAGCTCGCTCGTTACCTGGGTCCTGCTGCGCCACCCACCGGTACGTCAGTGCAGCCACCCCCACCGAAATCAGACCTGCAATGAAACTGACAACTACCCAGATATCCATATCTCCTCCAGACCTCCTACGAATTCGTCTCGTGCCTTATCCACACAAACAGGCTCGAGCGCCTCTCCTGGCACCGCATGCGGCCCCCTGGCGAGACCTTACTTTGGCAGGCCAAGAGAGAGCTACGAGCCTTTGGTAGATCAGCAGACGGCTAGCCCCTCTGGCGTTGCGCGCCGGGGAGCCGTCCGAATGCACCCACTCTACATGTCGGCTGACCGCCACCAGCGGTAGTGCTTGCTGCGCAACTCATCCGCTGACGGCAAGGGGAAGCAACGCAACTGCTGTTCGTTCCCGATGAAAAGCCCTGTCTTCAGGAGCCGGTACGGGAATGTAGGTGCGCTGATCCGGTCAACCATCTTGGTGTGAATGATCTTTGTCCGCAGATCGACCAGACATTGGCGCAGATGGTCGATGTTGGCATAGGGCAGATCCCCTACACTGCCATACTCAGGGTTATCCGCCAGCTCCCCAAGTTTCAACTCGGCAAAACAGACAGCCGGTAATTTGAGCAGCGTCGTGGGGTGCTTCACAATCAAGTCATAGAAGTCGAGGGGGCCGAGCGTACTGACGACCAGCGGGTTAACCGGCGCGATCTCCTGGTAGAGATGCAGTCCGCTGACATCCTCTGGACAATTCTCGGCCGAATCCACAGCCAGCGTGCGACCATCTTGGGTCACCAGATAGAGCTTGAGAATAGCATCCAGTGAGACACGTTCAAGCGCCCGGTACACCGATATATACACTGAGCGTTTGGGCGTGCCATCATCGTGAGGAACACACCGTCGCAACCCTTCCTCAACGGGAAGAGCCTCCGTCCGGTAGTCCGGGTCTATCTCGAAGAAAATCGCCTGGCCTCGGGCTCTCTTTTCTGAACCCACGGCGTAGTAGGCGCCGAACTCCTCAGGGGACAACTGCGAAGCAACCAGAGCTTCCGGCAACATCGACAGGTACAGGTGCTTGGTATACTCAGCCATGGTCTACCCTCCTATAGTGGGATGCTAGAAAACGGCTTGGACGTATCGTTGGGCACTGAGTTAAGCCTATCATTAAGGCCTGGAAGATCCTTTTCCCTCTACGGTTATTATACCACAGCTGTGCAAGCTCTGGAAAACCCTTTCCAGGGGTTGGCGCCAAAGCCGAATACCCTATAATACGCCGTTGCCTGCGGGCATCTGTTGCGGCTCGTAAGCGCCTGCTTCAGCCAGTATATCACCGTTCGACAGGGGTGCACGTTGTGAGCGAATACGGGGAGCGTCATAACACCGCCGACAATGCAGCGACGACGCCGCGTTTTGCCCCATGGATGGCCCTGTTCATCGGGGTCTTGGCCGTCTCCACAGCAT
This sequence comes from Chloroflexota bacterium, assembly GCA_022707665.1. Lineage (GTDB taxonomy): Bacteria > Chloroflexota > Anaerolineae > B4-G1 > SLSP01 > PWVB01. The sequence goes on along the minus strand of JAKJAE010000377.1, from coordinate 472 downwards.
CAACCTTCATCCGGCTGGCACAACAGGAAATTGCCTCGCTCGCCGTGGCGGCGTGGCGGCTGACATTCGCGACGCTGATGCTGCTTCCTTTTGTCTCAACCTCGGTGCGCGCTGCCTGGAGCAAACTACGGCGCAGGGACTGGGGACTGCTGCTCGTTTCGGGATTTGTCCTGGCGATCCACTTCCATACCTGGATCTCGTCGCTGGCGATGACATCGGTGGCTGCATCGGTCGTCCTGGTGAGCGTAAGCCCGCTATTTGTGGTGCTATTATCGTGGGCGATCCTGAAGGAGCCACTCCGGTTGGGGACCGTGGCGGGCATCGTCGTCGCTATGGCCGGATCAGCTATTATCGGACTTGAAGACCTTGGGCAAGGGGCTCACCAACTGCGCGGAGACCTCCTGGCGGTCGTAGGAGCGCTGGCGGTAGCGATCTACCTTCTCATCGGCCGGCGGCTCAGACCAAGCCTGCC
>JAKJAE010000376.1 GCA_022707665.1 Chloroflexota bacterium | reverse complement strand
GTTGCGGGACCCAGTTCGATGATGTCGCGGTAGAATACCGCCTCGAAGATACCGCGGTCCAGGTAATCGTGACCAGAAGCAAGCCCAAGGCCCGTCGCCGACCAACTTGCGATAGCACCACCGTCAGGGTGGCGTACAAGAGCCTCTGATAATGCCTCAAAGTTGTTGTCCGGCGGACTGGGGATGATGAAATACCCCTCAAGACAGGTCATTGGCACGAGGAAGGGTAGCTTGTCCACATTGTTGAGACTGGGCAATGAGTTCAGCTGCAGCAGCCTTTCGCCAGCCCAGAGTTGCGTTGCGCCGTGGCCAGCGTAGTTGACGATTAAGCGTCCCGCATTGATCGCGTTCGTGATTGCGCTTTTCGCGGAAGCGATATCGTGGGTCACACCCAGGTAGACCTTCTCAACGGTGTAGGGCAGCGGGACATAGTGATCGGCGACTTCGTCGGAGTCGTCGTCGAAGTAGCCCCCCTCGTCTTCATTGTCCGCGACGAAGAGTATCTGCGAGTGCCAGGGACTTGCAGCGGGCGACTGCTCGTATGCGATGATCTTATTGACGAGCGTGTCCGCATGCGCGGCCGTGAGGGCGGGCAGGCGACCGATGAACATATCCGGCAGTAGATCGTCGTCAAACTTCACGTAGAGATTGTCAGCCGCGGTCTCCCTGATCCATGGATCCACTGGAGCGAGGTAGGGGGGGATCAAGCTGGGCTCACCTCGACCCAGATTATCCTTGGGATCGAAGTTCCCGTCGCCGAAAAGGACGACGTACGAGGGTGCTGGCGACGTCCAGTTGGCATAGGTGTATGCCAGGAAATCCCGGATGGCTGCAGCATCTGGAATGCCATAGCCGAACTCATCGTAGACGTCCTGAACGTTCACGACCTGGGTGCGCAATCCCTGGGTGGCGCGATAGTCTGCCAGCGTGTGGGCTGCAGTGATGACCGTTCCGTGCGCAATCACGATGTAATCCGCTGCGTTGCTGGTGTTACGCAGGTCAGACAGGATTACGCGTGAAATGCGTGACGGTGACAGCGCATACGCAGTCGTCAAGTAGCGCCGTTCTGCCGCGATGACCTGTGAGAAGGGCTGTGTGTAGGTCAGGCCATCAAACTCGGCAGCGCCACCGATGACCAACGAGGGTGTCAGGGGATACGTGACGTCCATAACCTTGATGGTGTCAGTGGTGAAGCCGCCGATCCTGAACGCCCAGGTACCCGTCTGATCACCTTCGAACCAGAGTAGGTCATTCGTGGCTGTATAAGTTGCTGCATAGGAGATGGCGAAACGGTTGACGACGACATAGTCACTGTCGTTTCCCACTCCTACAGTCACCGACATTACGTTGGTTCCTGTAACCAAGTACGTCAGGGGTATGGTCGCTGAGAACATGTGCTCAGTCTGCGGCATCCACGTAGCCGTATAGATACGACGGCCGTTGAGGTGGATCTCTGCAGAGTGTTGCGTGTTGGCGCTGTAGCCCAGGAGATCTCCTGACACCAGTGCCGTTGTGTCAATCGCGGTTGCAAGATTCGGGATCGTGAAGGTGTAGGGTCGGCTGACCGGCGTACCGCTGCTCCGGAGATCGCTCCAGAACCAGTTGTCTCCATCGGCAGTAACAAGCGCACGACGGTAGGCGTGGTCCTCTTCGAGTAGCATCGTCGTTGTGAAGTGCGTTGGAAGGGGCAGCCCTGGGGATGGGCTGGCGTCGACTTTGACCATCCGAATCCCAGGGGTCGTGTCCCAGGTCAGCCAGTAGACATTGGTGTTGGCGTAGACGGTGTTGATTGCCTCTCCATAGAAGTAGATCGTGTCATTGGTATCAAAGGTACCATCGCCCTCGCCCGTGACCTCGATCGCGACCTCCTGCCCGTGCGTCGAGAGATGGAGGTTGCGCGGATCCACCTGTGTCCAACCGACGGAAGGGTCGGCGGCCTGGAGGTCCGCATAAGTGAGCCTGTACAAACCGGCATCCCGGACTTCCACCCGGTACATCGGATAGCCGCCCCCCACCGCTTGTGCGGCCATCTGAGGGGTTACCATACCGGGGAGATCCGCAGGCGAGATCTGGCGCCATGCCTTGGCCTGATCGTAGTTCATGAGATGGGCGCAAAGCAGCGCGTCAAAGGCCTGCGCCGTTGTCGAGGGACCGCCAATCTGCGCTGCTTCGACGTCCAGAGTGTTCGCATTGAGAGCAACTTCGACCGTCATCCGGGTATAGAGACGGATCTTGCCGGAGCCCGGATCGTACTGCAACGGGCGGATGGCTATCCTGGCGACCCGCTGATCGCGACTGAACCCCGTGTCTGTGACTTCGACGGGTGAGGCGGGCAGCCACCCTCGGCTGCCATAGACATCCGGGTCGGGCCGGCGCTCCCACCCCAGGGGTTGCGTTGGGAAACCCTCATCGGATACGCCTGCATCCAGGATGGGGCTGGGTTCGGGGCAGAGGCGATAGGTGCCGGGAAGCTCGATGGGGTCTGCGCTGACGATGCGAGCTTCCGGATGGGAGCTGAATGGGATGCCCAGCGTTGCGCTTGCGACAGGTAGCGCAGGATGGCCCGATTCGCCGACCGATTGGTAGCCGTTGACCAAGATCTCCTGGCAGGTGCTGCCGTCCGGCAGGGTTACCTCGGTGACCTTCGGTGCACCAGCCCTGACCGAGAGCACGATGTGGCTATCGGAGGCGTGAACCATGTGCACGCCCCCCCTATCCTCTTCCTCAGGGGAAACGGCTGGCACGCTGCCGGCTCTATCCCGGCTTGCCGCGAGGGCGAGTTGCACGCTTGCGAATCCCAGGGCGAGACCGAGTCCCACGCACACCAACGCCACCCACGATCGTCTATGCATCGGCCACACTCCTGCACCACGCTAAGACCTGCTCGCCCCGCTTCGCGATGTTGAGCGCTAGGACCCGGGCTCAGGTTGCTCCGAATTCTACCGGCATCTTCCTCGCAAACAATGCCCCGACGCGGACCAACCCATCATTCGGCTACTAACCGTTCCGGTAGTGTGCGATGGTGCGTGCAAGGCCTTCCCGTAGATCGACGGTGGGGGCCCACCGCAGGACCTGGCGCGCGCGCGCACTCTCGATCGTGTTACGGAAGACGTCGCCGGGCCGGTCCGGACCGTGAACGATCTCTCCTTCATAGCCGGTGAGGTCCTTGATGACCGCCGCCAGGTGGTTCACC
>JAKJAE010000375.1 GCA_022707665.1 Chloroflexota bacterium | reverse complement strand
TCCAGGGCCATGTCCAGTCCATCTGCGATGTCGTCCAACGCCGTGGCCAGTGCCGCATCGGTCCATCGCAGGTCGGGTAGTTGTTGCCGAATCCATCTTGAAGCCGTCAGCCGCTGCGCATCTGCGATCTTGAGCAGGATGACGTCACCCTGGCCGATCGCTTCCAGTAGTGTATCGAGGCTAGTGTAACCCATCATCTTCGCGATCTCTCGTGCTCGGTCGATCATCGTGCCACTCCTTCTTACGCTTCGATTGGCGGTCAGTATACCCTTGATCAGCCGATGAAACCAGCCTGCGGGATGAGGTGGGCGTAGTCCTCAACCGACCCTTCGTCAAGGCAGCACTCGATAATCTGGCGGCCAAGTGGGTCCAGGTCATCGGTAAGGAATAGATCCAATTGCTTGCGGAAAAAGTCGTAGAGGATCCGCGCCCCCTGATCATAGCCATCGTTGCCCACCTCTGGTTGCGTGTTGACCTGCAGGAACCAGCGGGCAACGAACCGTCCCTCCAATTGTAGTTGGTGCAGGGCGTAGCCCAGAAGCGGGCTGCGTGCCGGGCGAATCTGATCGGGCTTGAACCTGGCACTACCCCGGCGGGCCAAATACTCGCGCATAAGCCACTCGGCCATAAACCCAACGCGCCACGCGCCGATATACTGGTTGGGGCACAGCACGTAACGCGTGTTCGGGTTGTCGCGGAACTGCGCCAGCAGCAGGTTGGCTTGGTCGACGCGCCTGCCCGTCGCAAAGGGCCAGTACGATCCCACACCCTCACTGCTCATACCCTTGGCGTCGATGATGCTTGGGCTGTCGTGGCCTCGTGGTGCCGCGAGGCGCCACAACCACGCCAGCGCAGGAGGCAACAGGTGGAAGAGCCCGATGATCCCATAGGTGGGATGCTCCTCGGTGCATGGCGGCGTGCGGACGCCAAAGCTGCGGATGTCGACCTGCACCGGTTCATTGACGACGTTGGGGAAGATACTGCGTGGTACGACCACGCGCGGGTTTGGGCAAGGTCTCCCCGGAGAGTCTTCGATATGCTCCCAGATGAGGGCCCGACTCCCTGGCACCGCGTAGAGGTTCAAGAAAAGCAGGGGCTCCGAGGGTTCCGCAGTCAACCGCTCCAGATGGACGTCGGTCCCATAATGATCGATGTGGTTGACGCGCAGGAACCATGCGTCTTCCGCATCTACCACGGTCAGCTTTCCTGTCCCGGTCTGGAGTGAGGGGTGGCAGAGCGCCATATCATCGGTGACCGGATAGAGCTCACAGGAGCGCGGGATCTCCAGGTAACGGCGCTCGCCGGTGAGGATGTTCTCACCCAGCAGGAGCCGGCCATCCTCCTCGCGGTGCGCATGCTCGAGTAGCTCGCTCTTGCCGCCTCCGCTCGCGGCTTCGTGCATCATCGTGGTCACGTTGTCATAGGGCGTCACCACCATCACGGTTGAACAATGCGCTGTTAGCCAACCCTCTTTCTCCCCCTGGGTCAGCAGCATCCCATAGACGCCCTTCTTCGCGCTTGGTCCCGGGTAGAGGTTATAGGAGAACATCTCGTGCATGGCTGGCAAGCGGTTGTGAACGACCACCTGGCGCCCACTGAAGTGCGTGTGTCTGAAGGGCGGGGCCACATAGATGATCGACTTGGGGCAGAAGTCCTCAGGAATATCCTCTTCGGCGATGATGCCCTGTAGGAGCGCCAGACTCATCCCGAAGAATCCTGCATTGGCAGGACCAATCACCACCGAGTCCTGTCCCATCCCGCGTTGTCCGGCGATGTAACCAAAGAGCATAAGTGGACGCTCGGCTAGCCAGTCAAACGTTGCCTGGCGCACTGGTGCGAAGTCTGTTCCGTAGCGCTCCAGGTATGTGGGCTTGTCGGTAGGACCGTCATCAGCGACGACCAGGCAATCGGGATCGCGCCGCCGCATGTAGGGTTCAGGGTAATTGACCGACACACCGTTGCGCACCCGGGCGACGATGGCCTCGACGACATCGCCTATCTCGGGTACGTCGTATGAGACCTCATAGTGGTTGCTGCCTACCCCTCCGCAGGCCAGGTCAACCAGTTCAGCAACAGAGCTTGCGATCGTCAAGCTGGGACATGCCTTGACAATCCGTGCTGCTTCCGCAGGTAGATGATACCGTTCCCAATCCATAGCGCTCCCCCTTCTTTTCTCTAAGCGCAGGCGGCGCCCTCCGTGTGCGCCGCCTGTGATTCCCCGCTGTGTGTTCTACTTAGGTGGTCCTTGGCGGCGTCTTGGCCCTCAGTGCTTGCCACAATCGCTCAGGCGTCGCCGGCGTTCGCTGGACCATGATACCTGTCGCGTCGTAGATTGCGTTGATTACTGCGGGCGCCACGCCATTGACGACAATCTCCGCTACCGACTTCACGCCCACCGGGTGCGATGGCTCGAAGGTCTCGACGAAAAGCGTCTCCATCGGCGGGGATTCGTCCGCTCGGAAGACGCGATAGTCGTCGAAGCGCGGGTTGAGCGTGCGTCCCTGCTCATCATAGATGAGCTCTTCGGTCAGAGCGTAGCCAAGCGCCTGATGCATCCCCCCTTCGGCTTGGCCGCTCGCGGTTAGCGGGTTCACAATCTGCCCAGAATCGAGCGCGATCACCAGATTGTCCACAACCGTCTGGCCCGTTTCCGTGTCGACGGTCACCTCAGCGAACTGCGCACCAAAGGGCGGCGGGCTCACTGGACTGACAAACGATGCCTGGCCCATGATCTGATGCTGGTTCTGCGTGTGCAGGGCGAAAAGAGCGATCTCGCGGAACCCGAGACTCGTGCCATCCTCGCGCCACGCCCGCCCGCCCCTCAAGGCGAAGGTCGACGGTGTGCCCCCGATCATCTCAGCCGCCACCGCCTGGATCTGGTCGGCCACCGCTCTGGCCGCTCGAGCGACGGCACCGCCGCTGACGTAGGTGGTGCTGGATGCGTAGGCTCCCTTGTCGAAGGGGGTCACGTCTGTATCCGACGACCGGACGATCAGGTCAGTCAAACTGCAACCCAGGATCTCTGCCGCGATCTGACCCAATACCGTATCGGACCCTGTACCCAGATCGGTGGCCCCTACCATCAGGTTGAAGGAGCCATCGTCGTTCATTTTGATGCTCGCGGCTCCCATATCCAGGTTGGGGATACCCGAGCCCTGCATCAGAAATGCCACCCCAATGCCGCGGCGCAGGTACGGTTTGCCCCAGACGATGT
>JAKJAE010000374.1 GCA_022707665.1 Chloroflexota bacterium | reverse complement strand
GCTACTGCCGCCGCTGCACTAAGCCCCGATTCGTCCACCATTCGGCCACGGATGCCCTCGTACGTCACATCGGATAGCCATAGGGGCCCGCAATAGGTCATGATGTCCTTCGTGCCCGGTGGATAGAGGGTGAGTGTGCCAACATCGAGCCCATAGAGCGCATTGGGGGCATTGGGATCGCGCGTGGGGCTGATGTCGCCGCCCGGGTAGACCACCACAGCATCGGCTTCGCCGCTACAGGCTGTGTGCCTACGGTTGTAGGTGTGTCCCAATTCGTGTGCACCATACCAATCGGCGTAGGAGCCATCGTAATCCCATCCCCAGTCGTCGCTTCCCGAAGGCCCTGTCGCAACGTTGCCGGGTCGCTGCCCAAGCCCTCGCGTGAATCCACCCCCGTCGTCAACCATTCCGTACCATCGAGCGTACCAGCCTTCGTCGCTGAATACCCACGCCCACCAGTGGTCCCAATCGAGCGAACAGTTGACTTCCCAGGCCTCGGGCCGGTACGTATAGCAGGGCAAGCGCACAGCCCAGCGGACAGCGAGGCGGCTGATCGGATACGCACGTCGTAGGTAGTCGGCAAGGTAGATCCGGTCGATGTCGCGCACGTGATAGGTCGTACCACCGGTTTTGTAGCAGGCATCCACCAGCTTGACGTCCATCGTGGGCGTGCCGTGGAAGGTCACAGTTTCTCCGAAGTCGTTGTTGGCATAGTCATACTCGGCCAGCGTGTGATCGGTGTTGACTTCTCCTGTGAACTCGACGGTGCCATTGAGCCAGGTAGTCGGGATGTCGAAGTAGAAGCTGTCGTTCAGCAGGCCACGGTCAGGACCCGTTCGCACGGTGATGGTGCCGCCTGCGTTGTTCGGAGGGATCGTCCCAAGATAGATGCCATCGCGCCAGGCGCTGAGCTGTGCGCCCAGCGGGCCTTGGTCGCCGTGCGCGAGCGAGCGCACGTGGAGACGGACGTAGGTCCGCTTGTTGCTGACCAACACGACGCTGTTGTTGAGGTCCTGGACGCTCTGGTTCACCTCCAGCGCAAAGGCTTCGATGTCGAGGGACGCTACAACCGTCGTCGCTGTTGTGCACCAGGGACCGACATTCCCCGCCAGGTCGGTCGCGCGTGCTCGGAAGTCGTACGTGTGGCCATCTGTGCCGTGGAATGTGTCGCTGTCGATAGGGGCTTGCCCGCTGAGCCACTCACGCCACATGCCGTCCCCCGTCACGTCACGGTACCAGATGTCCACCGACGTCACGCCCGATTGCGGGGAAGACGATTCCCAGCTCGACCATGAAACGGTGAAGCTGGCACTCGCACTTGTCGGGTATGGCGGATTGACATCGGCATAGGGTGCGATCGTGTCGATATAGAACGGACCCAGATGCAGTGTATCGGACCGGCGTCCCACGTTGTCGCGCGTCTGAACGTTGAAGGTCCAGTCGTTGTCCGTGGCGAGGGAGGGACTCGTCAGACTACGACCTAGCGTGTTGTAGGCCGTCGGATCGTCCTGCGGGGCGTGAGTCCAGCTATACCAGTACCCTGCGATGTCGCTGCCGGCCCCATCGGTAGCTGCGTCCCAACTGACGCTGATGGTCGAGTCGTCGTTCCATACGTTGGTGTTATGGCTGCTGCTCGCCAGGCCCGGTGGCTCTCCCGGATCGGTGATGTCGATCCAGTAGGGGCCCGAATGCGCGGCAGTCGGCGACCAGTTTCCGGCGCGATCCTCCGTTCTGACGTGGAAGTACCAGTTCTGTCCATCTGCCGTCGCATACCGGATATCAGACGTGCCGTAGGTATCCACCACCTCATCGGGCATACCGGTCGGGGACGTCGTCAGGGCGTGCGAATAGGCCCAAACTCCCGAAGTCGCATCGGTGGCGCCACTCCACGTCGCGTTGACGCCCGACGCTGCACTCCAGACACCCGGTGTATGACTCGTGCTGCTGAGTGCCGTGGGGTTCGCGGGGGGTGTTGCATCGATCATGACGGTGTAGAGCGGGCTGGTACCGGTGTGGCCTGCGAGATCGGTAACGCGGAACTGCACCACGTTGCGGTCTATCGAGTCCTGGCTAAAGGCTACATCGGTTGCCGTCATCACCTGTGGATCGGTAGTGCCGTCTGCGCCAGTGATCGCAGCGGGTAACCATCCAGCACCCCAAGTGCTGCCACCGTCGACAGAGAAACGGTATTGGGCCGTGCTCACATCCAACCCTGAGCCTGCATCTGCCACCTCCACAGTGCAGGTGGGCGTCTGGTCGCGGATCCACCAGCCCGTGGAAGGTTCGAAGTTCGCCCAGCCCCCGGGCGGAGGCTCTACCGCTGTCCAGATGCGCGCCCCACTCGCTCCGAACTCAGCCGCGGCGATGTCCAGCGCAGCATCGCCGTCGATCCGGCCGAAGACGACACCGGAGAAGGTGCCGGCAGTCGGGAGGTCCACGCTGGCATCCGCCCAGCTTCCGCCGCCGTCGCCTTGCCATACCTGCACGCCGCCCTTATGGCCGGCGAGCAGATCCAGATGACCATCGCCGTTGAAGTCACCGAGGTCCACACCGAGGACGGTCAACGTAGGACTGACAACGCCCTTGTCCGACCATGAGCCAGCGCCGTCACCCAGGAAGATACCTACGCCGCCTCCATCCAACGCTGCTGCCACGTCCAGGGTTCCGTCCCCGTCGATGTCGCCCAGCGCCAGCGCGACATACGTTCCTTTGGCTACGACGGGATAGACCTTGACATATCCAAAGGTCCCGTTGCCGGGCCAGAAGAGGATCCCTGCATCGTTGCCGCAGTTGGCGCCGACAAGGTCCAGGGCGCCGTTGTGATCCATGTCGCCCAGCGCTACGTCGCAGAAATCCAACGTGTCGGAAACCACCGTTTTCGCGTCCCAATAGGGGCTGGTCGTCACGCCGTTGCCTCGCCATGCTTGGATCCCTGTGCCCATCCCTGCTGCCGCGAGGTCCATCTTGCCATCGTGGTCAATGTGGCCCAGGGCCACGGCCTCGAAGTCACCCGTGATAGGCAAGCCATCGCTTCGATCATCCCATACGGTCCCATCCTCCCACGCCACCCACGCGCTGAGCCCCAGCCCTTTGTTCGCAACCGCTAGATCGACCTCATGGCGGTTGTTGAGTTGGCCCCAGGCCACGTCCATATGGACAATGCCATAGGGTAGGTCGCTCTCGCCGACTCTCTCCCAGGTGTAGCCCCCATCGCCGCGCCAGACCAGGAGTTC
>JAKJAE010000373.1:285-3242 GCA_022707665.1 Chloroflexota bacterium | reverse complement strand
TTTGGGAAACTGTGACAAGACTCAGACGGCTGCCGCCCGCCTGGTAGTCGAAGCCTTCGCCGGCGTCTTCGTACAACTCGCTGGCAACAACGTCAGGCGCATCCATTGTTGGCACAGGTGGTGCGTACAGAGCCAGGCGGAGGAACTTCTCCACACGCCGCCCTGTACTGGGCCCGATCTCGCCCATCGGGATCACCGAGCCTGCGCGCACGAGGATTCCGAGCGTTTCGAGCGGGCTGTACAGTGTGACAGGCATACCGGCATGAAGGATCTTGTTGGTCCAGAACTCATACCAGGTACCACGAGGAAGCCTGACAGATCTCGAGGTTGATCCTTTCTCAAGGATTGGGGCAACCAGAAATGCATCACCACATAGGAACGCGTCATCGACATCCCACAACAGGCTATCGGCTGGATCGGCCCAGGACAGGGGACGGACCATTGGCCACCCACGTGTAGCCATCTGCCAGTGGGCTGTGTAGAGGTAGGGTAGGAGCTCGTAGCGAAGCTCGATGAAGCGGCGGACTATGCTGAGATAGGGCTCACCGTACGACCAGGGTTCCTGATCCGGCGTTCCCTTAGCTGTATGCGCCCGGAAGAATGGCATGAACGCGGCCATCTGGACCCAGCGAGTGAAGAGCTCGCCATCGGGCACACCGCTGAAGCCACCGACATCCGGCCCGGTGAATCCGATCCCTGAAAGCCCCAGCCCGAGAACCATCGGGATGGTGAGCGCAAGGGACTCCCACGTGCTCTCGTTGTCGCCTGTCCAGGAGGTCGCGTAGCGCTGCAGGCCGGCTGAACCGGCTCGCGAGATAATGACCGGTCGGGACTCGGGCTGTTCTCGCAACAGGCCTTCTCGGGTGGCGCGCGCCATCAAAGTGCCAAAGACGTTGTGACCCGCCCGGTGATCGCCCCCAACGCCCTCCATAGCGTGGCGAACGGTCGAGGGGAGCGTCGGGTCACCGAACGCGGCGAAGGCTGCTGGCTCGTTCATGTCGTTCCAGAGCCCTGCAATGCCCGCGCGCAAGAGAGGGCTTAGCTGATCACCCCACCACGCGCGCGTGCGGGCGGCCGTGAAATCGGGGAATGCGCAGTTGCCCGGCCATACCGGTGCGTGAAATGCCCGGCCATTGGGCAGCGTGCAGAAGTGCTCTCCTTCAAGTCCGTCACGGTAGACAGGGTAGGTGGGATCTCGCTTGATCCCGGGGTCGACGATGCTGATCAACCGCCGACCTTCTCCTCTCAGTTCCGTCGCAAGGGCTGCCAATTCGGGGAAGCGCTCTCGATCCCAAGTGAGACTGCGGAAGCCATCCAGAACGTCAATGTCAAGGTGGATCGCGTCGCATGGGATACGGTGCATATTCAGATCCTGGGCAAGCTTGCGTACCCGGGCCGCGCTGTCGTAGGACCAGCGGCTCTGATGATACCCAAGCATCCAGAGCGGTTGAAACGGATGACGCCCTGTTAGTTCCGTGTACAACTGCAGGAGTTGTGGTACTGGGCCTACGGCCACGTAGTACCGTAGTATGCCTCCTGAGAAGCGGTGTTCGGCGATTCCCGGCACGGTTGCGCCGAGATCGAATACTGCGTCGTAGGCGTTGTCGTAGAAGACAAGGTAGGTCTCGGGTGCAGCGCTGTCGCTGTTCAGAACGCCCAGGTAGGTTGGGATGTTGAGGTAGAGAGGGTCATCGCCGGCCCGGTACCCGGCTGGATCACGGTTCCAGAGCCGATGGATGCGTCCACGACGGTTCCAGGGCGTCGCCCGCTCGCCGAGACCGTAGAGCTTTTCCACCGGCGCGAGGGCAGTCCTGTGGCGGATGGCACCGCTTCGTGTTCGCGCCACATCGACGTCGACGCGCAGAAGCGTGCCACTTGGCGTCGCCACGCAAAGTCTAGCGTCCTCGCGATCGACGCCGACAACCATCCGATCGCTCTGGACGAGGAGTCCCTGCGCGAGCTCAGTCAGGACAAGCGGGACTTCGGTCCACTCTTCAGCCGATCGTGAGACAGCATAGGTTGGCGCTGGTCTGATCCGGTCGGCCGCAGCCATGCGGTACTCAACCATCACAAGATCGGGAGCGAGGAACTGCACCTCGATCTCCCCATCGCCTGAGAACACGACTGACGCACGGGCGCCGCGGCTGATTTCCTGGATGCCCTGGAACGGGTGCCACACTGGTTCCTGGCGTGGTCGGAGCGGGGCTCGCACACAGTCGAGGGCACTTCGGCGCCGTCCGTCGGAAGCCCAAAGTGCCTCCGCTAGCGTCTTGCGGAAAGGATAGAGGGCCGCCGAAGCCAGCGTTCTTACGCCGAGGGCTCTGGCTGTCTGCAAGAGGGTGGCTGTTGGTTGGTGCATGTCTGTCCTCCCATCAGGGGCCCAGGATCCACTGGGCAACCGACAGGTAGATGAATAGGCCTGTCGCATCGACCAGTGTGCTCATCAGGGGCCCAGAAATCAGGGCGGGGTCAACGCCCACGATTCGTGCAAAAAGCGGCAAGACCGACCCGACGGAACTGGCCCAGAAGACGATCACGCCAATGGCAGTAGCAATCGTGATCCCCAGTTGCGCACTTTGGTTGTACGTCCAGGCACGCATGAAGCCCGCGATGCCGACAAGTAGGCCGAGGATCAGACCTACCTGTACCTCGTGCCATAGCACTTTGAGCGTGTCCTTCCTATCGACTTCGCCTACGCTGAGAGCACGGATGATCGTCGATGTGGTCTGGGATCCGGCATTGCCCCCCGTACCGATCAGCAGGGGGATGAAGAAGGAGAGTGCGACGCGTTGTTCCAGAGTGGCTTCGAAGTGCTCCAATACATTCGCCGTGATCATCCCGGTCAGGAAGAGGATCAGCAGCCAGCCGATCCGCCGACGTGCCACGTCCCAAGCTGAGGTAAGCAGATAGGGTTTCTCAAGGGGCGCTGAACCACCCAACCGCTGGAAGTCTTCCGT
>JAKJAE010000373.1:0-254 GCA_022707665.1 Chloroflexota bacterium | reverse complement strand
CGCCCACCAGTCGCCCTCCAGCGCCGGTCACGGGCAGGACCGTCAGGTCATAGCGACTCATCAAAAGGGCACAGGTCTCCTGGTCCGCATCGATAGGCGCCGAGATGATCGTACGATCCATGATCTCGCCAAGCGTCGCCCGCGGGGCGGCCTTGAGGATCCGCAGCACGCTGACGCGCCCGACGAGTGCTCCCTCGCGGTCAACGACGAAGTAGGTGATGTAGTCACGCGCTGTATCCCAACGTCGGATGGCC
>JAKJAE010000372.1 GCA_022707665.1 Chloroflexota bacterium | reverse complement strand
GACGGTCTGCTCCCGTGCTCCGTCGCGGGCCTGAACATAAATCGTGACGGTTTCGCCGTCGAGGTCGCCTCCGAAGTCCATAGGGTAACTCCATGATCCTGCCCCAAACGAGGCTTCGTCCCAATGGAGTGTGTCGGTTGCTACCCGAACAGCTTCCAGGCTTACAGTGTCGGTGACAGTCCCGACAAGCGTAGCACGACCCGGGCTGAGTCGGTGCGTCGTCGTCAATACCGTGGAGTCGACGGTCACTTGAGGCGACAAGGTGTCGACCGTAAGGACGATCGGTTGGAGATCAGTCTGAACCATCCCGTTGAGATCCTCAGCAACCGTTGTGACCTCGTAGTGACCCTCTGCAGGAGGGGTGAACGAGGTTGTCCAGAAGGTGTCGGTGATGGTGGATGTCAGGGGCCACGTCGCAGCCGCATAGTCGGTTCCATTGATTGTCACGGTGACCGCGCGCAGACCGTCCAAGGCATACGCGCCGATGACCAGATCGACAGGGTCAAGGGTTGGCAGCACCGTCTCATGTGCTGGCGTGATCACTGCAGAAGCTACCAACGGCGCAGCAGCCAGCGAGAACACCTCGCCTTCGCCCGTGGCCGTGATCACGGTCGTGTGGTGGTAACGGTCAGATGCTCTCAGGATGATCGGGTCCGTAACGTGGCCTCGCACGATGCAGGAGGGAGTCACCTGGGCGAGGCGTGTCTCAACGTCAGTGACCTCGTCCCACCACGCCGTTCTGTAGAAGCTGCGATCGGCAGCCTGAAGGGTGCAGGGGAAATTGAAGCCGCTGAGGGTCAAGCTATCGTCCTGCACGCTTCCTGAAATCAGAGTCTGGGAAGCGCGCCCCGCGCCGCGATAGGTCACAGTGATGGCAGCCCGAGGTCCCATCGTATCGATCTCGCCCTGCCACTTGAACCACGCGGTTTGGTCGTCGTTGCGGTTCCCCAGCGTATCAGTGCCACGCAAGCTGACCTCATAGTGACCTTCGAGAGCGTTGCCGATGGGTGCAGACCAGGCTGAGAGTGCTTCTCCGGGCGAAGCGACAACTGCGGGCTGCCAGTACCCCTCCGGTTGCTCACCGGATGGCACAACGGCGATCTCGAGCGCAGCGACATTGGCTCTCTGGTCGGATGGAACGGGGTCGGTGACTACACCGGTGAAGTTGAGCGCACCATCATGGATGACGGTATCCGACGCTGTCGGATAGGTCAGGGAGGCCTCAGGAGGCGTTGTGTCGACGTAGAAGGGAAGCTGCACCAGGGCAGCATCACCCGTAGTATTCGCCAGACGGTCAGCCGCGCGGACCGTCACAGTATAGGCGCCACTCGGATCGGAGGCTGCACGGCCATTGCTATCGAAGGGCGCCAGTGGGTAATCGATTGCCCAAGCGTTGCCCGAGATGGTCGCGGTCTGCCAGCCGGTGCTATTGGGGCTCACCAGTACACCTACGCTCACCGCACCACTGCCCGGACGTGTACCACTCGGAGTATCGGTCACCGTCCCCGAGAGACTTACTGACCACTGTGCCTCGGCGTTCTGCACTGCCCCCAGTACGGTACCCGGCGCGATGCTGGCGGTGGCTGTAGGTGGCGTTCCGTCGAGGACTACCGTGATCGTGGTCACGGCGCCCTCGTTGCCGGCCACATCGGTGGCGTAGACGCTGATGGCGTGGGGCCCGTCACTGAAATGGCGCATGTCCCAGGCATAGACCCAGGACTCGGCTCCACCTGCGAGCTCCCACGCTCCACCGTCTACCCGGACGCGGACCTCGGCAACATTCGTGTTATCCGTTGCGTCACCGCCGATGATCAGGGTTTGGGTGGACGTGAGATACTGACCATCGCTGAAGCCAGCGATCGTGGCTACCGGGCCCGTGGCATCAATGATCACTGGCACACTAGCCGAGAGGCTGTAGGTCCCGACCCAGGGCAGCACCTTGAGCAGTCCGAGTTTGGCCAACGATACCGTCTGTGGATCCGATGAGGAGTCTGGCGTCGCCGGGTTAGCGACGATGCCGCATTCGCCGGCGATCGGGTCGGGCACCTCGGCGCGACACGCGATAGCCACGCTGGATGGTGCGTCGTATGGCAGGGTAGCAGAGCCGGTGAGATCGGCCTCAGGATCTGAGCCGGCGTGTCTGGCCTGCAGCATGCCAGAACCCTCGGAACTCAGTGGAACATAGCGCACGGCGTCAGTGCCGGACGCGTTGGGCGCAACCCACAGCACCATCCAACCACCGTGCGTGGGTTCGTGTGCGACGTCAAGGTCCGACACCTGGCCCGTCGCGATCCGGAATGGCGTTCCTAGCGTGCCACCCGTCCAGAGCCGTCCCCAGATCTCGGTTCCCGATGTCGTGTAGACGATCAGTGCCTTGCCCGTCGTTGGGTCGTAAGCGATGGCCGGGATAGCTTCGCGTGCGGGGGTTGCAGCCACCGACTGGCTATTTAGAAGAGCGCCCGCATCCGATATCTCGGCCAGGAGGATGTCCGCGTCGGCGCTGTCGCTGGTGCTTGCTGCCCTCTGCCAGACGAGCAGGTACCGGTCACCCGCCCAGACGAGCGCCGGGTTCGAGCTCGCATAGCTAGCTGCGCTCAGTTGGTAGGTCGTCTCTCTTGCGCAGGTGTTGTAGAGCCTGTTGAGCCACAGTACGTTGTTCATCTCCCACGCGACGAGAAAGTTGGTGCCGTCACTTGCAGCCACCGGGGTGTGTTTCAGGTGAGTGACCTCGTGGCTGATGGCAATGGGACCAGCGCTATTGCAGGCCACCGGTGTGCCGCTGGGCTCAAAGAGCCTTCCGTACACCGTTGGGATGTACTTCGGGTGAACATACCACGAGACTGTTGCGTCGGCTCCCGTGTGGCGGTAGCTTCCGCTGCCAGGTGAGAGTGCGTAGAACGTGGCACTTCCGAACCCATCATCTCCGTTTGGCCAGTCATCGTCTTCCCAGAGGTCATAGGTCTCGCTTGTACAGAACGACCGTGTCAGGTTAATGGTCTCACGTTCGCCCGTCGCCGTGCTCGAGACACCCCAGATCTTGCTTCCTCCCACTTCGATGCAGAACTCTGAATGCGATCCGGGGCCGTCCTTTTCGCTATGGCAATACAGGTCGTTGTAGGTCACCGTCGTGCAGGAGTTGTAGTTGTCATCTGCCCAGACGGTAAGGCATCGACCCGTGTCCTCAGCGCAGATGACAGAGGGCGTTGTCTTGATTGGGCCAGGGCCGGCAGGGCGCGTGGACC
>JAKJAE010000371.1 GCA_022707665.1 Chloroflexota bacterium | reverse complement strand
AGCTGGATCGCCTTTGGGTGGCCGCCCAGATTCCAGTGAACCAACTCTCTTTGGCCGGTAGAGAGGCCACGCAACTCAGGCCACTGATGCATCAGTTGGATGGTCGCCTCCAGCGGCAGGAGAGGAACGTGTATCTGCCGTAAGTTAGCCAGATTCGCCGTGGTGAGGTCCGTCCAGGACCTGCTGCCGGTGATCAGGAAGACAGACTGGTTCGTCACGCTCATGAGGCCAAGCAGAATGTTCCGAACGGTGACGTCGGCGATAGTACCGGTCAGGCCGTCACCCCTGTCGTCGAACCACGCATCGATATCGTCGAGGATGACCACATGCCGTTTGTCGGCCACCTGTTGCATAGCCGTGCGGGCGCGGTCATACGGATCGAGGCGTAGATCGAGCAGGGTCCTGGCGGCTTCGCGATTCCCTTCTGGCGAGATGTCACGCCAGAAGTCTGCGATCCGCCCCAGGGCGACAAGCGGTTCTACCGTGGTTCGGCAGCTAATCCTGAGAACTGCGCTTGGTCTGGGTTGCCAGTGCGCAAGAAGCCGCGAGACAAGGTGCCGTTTGCCAATGCCCTCATGGCCCCAGATGTAGAAGACCCGGTCTCCGGCCTTGAGTGCCTTGCGAATGGTCTGGAGCTCGTGCTTTCGGCCGATCGCATCCTTGAGTGTTGCGTGATCGCTGGCAGGTGCAGTCGGGACGGCGCCCTCAGGGGCCTCCGCGGCAGCGGGTTCTCCTTCAGTCTGAATGAGCCTCATGTCAGGCGCGCGCAGATACAGGGTCGGGGTAGCCCAGTCGAGAGCCTGGTAATCCCGACGCACGCCGTCATCGTTTTCGTGCAGTGCAAGCCGGCCTCTCTGGACGCTCTCGGTTAGCGACGCGCCAGTTGCGAGCTCAGAGTAGAGCGCCCTGTGGTATGCAACTGCCGCTGGTGGCTCTAGATGGATCGCAGATGCAATCACCGCTGGGAATTCGTGGTGGAGTAGCTCATCGGCCACACCCGTAAAGGCGTCGGATGTGCCGACCTGGGCCGTCGGACAGGCCGAAAGCAAGAAGAGGCGCGGAGTCCAGCCTTCCAGGAACCGCGGAAGTTGCGCGCCACTCAGCAACTCTGTCTTGCCGACCTCATCCTCAAGGCACAGAAAACCCTGGCTCTCGGTGAGGTGGAAGACGCCGTGCCCGATGAAGTGGATTACGTGGTAGGTATTTTCGCGCACGGCAGCCAGGAGCGCTGCCGACGTGGGCTCGGTGAGGATCTCAAACCTGACCAGTCCTTGGCCGATGAGCGACTCGAGCGACTGTAGCAGGACATCCGACACTACTGTGGTGTCATAGCGTGCCTGATCCTCGGGGTTGGCAATGACGGCCAGAACTCTTAGCGGAGAAACGCCGGGCTGAGGCGTGAGCGTGCGCAGGTCGGCCGGCCGGCGATTGATGAGAAAAGGTCCGTCCAGGCCCAGGAATTGCCTGCCGTCATGGAGGGTTTCCCACGGGAATCGCCAGAGGGCATAGGCTTCACGACCGATTGAAAGCGTGAACTGCAAGGGCCCACCGGCGGGCTGCTGCGCCAGGTAGGCCCGCAGACCTTTCCCATTGCCAAAGAGGTACCGGTAAAGGCTGCGCCCCGTGGCGATTGCCCGATGCCGGGATCGGGCACGATCTCGCTGTAAGCTGCGCTCTTGGCCGAGTTGATCCCGTTCAAGCAGCCAATGCGGCAGGTGCTCGGACGGATTGGACGGATCGAGGCGGAACTCGTTGCTCAGTATCTCCTGGCCATCGTGGCGTCTGGTGACGGCCAGAAACCTGTTGCCCAGTTTGCTGATCTCGACCCTGAGCTCTGATCGCACGAGTACCACCTATCGTTTTGTTTTCCGGTCTGGCCTGTTTCCGCGGAAGGTCATTTGGATCGGGGTCCCAGGGAAGGGATACGCCTCGCGTATGCGATTCTCAAGGTAACGCTGATAGGAGAAATGAACCAGCTTGGGATCGTCGACTGAAAAGACGAGGTGGGGAGGGGCTACACGGGTCTGCGCAACCGAGAAGATGCGTAGACGGCGACCACTCCTGCTGGGAGGTGCGTGCTCTATCGTCGCTTTCTGGATCAGGTCGTTGAGCAGGTTGGCAGGAAGCTGCTGGTACCGTGCTTCAACAACCTCTCTGGCCATGGGAAGGATCTGGTGCACCCCCATGCCGGTCAACGCCGAGACAAAGAGCACCGGGATATAGCTCAGGAACTTCAGTTCTTCACGAACGTGCTCCTCAATGTCAGCACGTCGTTGTCGCAACTCCGCATCGATCGCATCCCATTTATTGACCAGGACGACGACGCTTACGCCCTCATCGAGCGTCATTCCGGCAACGTGGGTGTCCTGCGCCGTGATTCCTTCCGTGGCATCAATGAGCAGCAGGGCCAGGTCCGTTCGCTGTAGCGCTCGTGCCGTGCGCAGTATGCTCCATTTTTCGACGCCGGCCTCGACCTTTCCACGCCTGCGGATCCCGGCGGTGTCTACCAGAACATACTGCTGCCCCTCATACTCCATCGAAGTGTCGACCGCGTCACGGGTGGTTCCAGCGACGGGGCTCACAATGGCCCGCTCGTGGCCCAACAGGCGGTTCAACAACGAGGACTTCCCCACGTTGGGACGGCCAATGATGGCAATGTGGATGGCATTGTCATCGGGCTGCTCGTCTTCCTCGATCCACGGGAGGCGCTCGACGATGAGATCGAGAAGATCGCCAACACCGCTGCCGTGGATGGCGGATACCGTGTAGACGTCTCCAATACCGAGCTCGTAGAACTCCAGCGCATTCTGCTCGCGTGCGTGACTCTCGGCCTTGTTGGCAACGAGAAACACCGGTTTCTTCGACTTACGCAGGAGATCGGCAACTTCACGATCTGCGGCGGTGACGCCCGCCTCAGCATCCGTGATGAATAGCACGGGGATGAAGTTTTCGGAGTCGAGGAGGAGAGGCTCTCTGCCAAGTGGTGCGCGCCCACTCTCCACCGTCGACGGGAGGATTTCAACGCCGCCGGTGTCAACAACCTGAAACGTGCGGCCGTTCCATTCGGCGTCAGCGACAATCCGGTCCCGGGTGGTACCGGCGATGTCGCTCACGACGGCCCGACGTTCGCCAATGATGCGGTTGAAGAGTGTTGACTTGCCCACGTTGGGGCGTCCTATGATAGCAACCAATGGTTTGAGCATAGAATGTCCTCGTGCCGCCCAGTATACTTGGAAAGGGCCA
>JAKJAE010000370.1 GCA_022707665.1 Chloroflexota bacterium | reverse complement strand
ACTGCCTGAGTGGCCTGGACCAACCCACAAGTGGCTCGGTCAAGGTGCTGGGATACGACCTCTCTCAGATGAATGATCGGCAACTCACGCAGTGGCGTCGTGAGCAATTGGGGTTCGTTTTTCAATCGTTTGGCCTTCTGCCGACGTTGTCGGCCTATGAGAATGTCGAGTTGATGTTGCGCATCAAGGGCGTGAGCGCACGCGAACGTCACGAGCGTGCGACGTACTGCCTTGACATCGTGGGCCTGGCCAACCGGAGCCACCACCGCCCCTACGAGTTGTCGGGTGGACAGCAACAGCGCGTCGCCATTGCCCGTTCGTTAGCCAACCGTCCCCTTCTTATTCTAGCGGACGAACCCACCGGCGAGCTTGATAGTCAGACCGCTCGAGAGATTCTGGGGTTGTTCAAACGCATCGTGGAAGAGGAGAACATCACGATCATTATGGCCTCCCACGACCCGTTGGTGGATGACTACGTGGACAAGATCCTGCAGTTGAGGGACGGCCAGATCGTTTCCTGAACCGCTGTTGATACAGCAGAAAACAGGGGAAGCTTCCTTCTAGCTTCCCCTGTTCTTTTCGTCCAGCATACGCAGGAAAAGGGCTTCGTAATCGGCGGCAGTCCGCTGCGTAGAGAAGCGATCCGCGATCTCCTCACGCGGGCGTATGTACGTCGCACGGTTGTCAAGCACTTTGAGAATCGCCCGGGCCAGTCCCTCAGCATCTCCAATGGGCGCAATCTCTCCCATGCCAGTCTGGAGCACTGGCTGGCGTACCCCTGGTAGGTCACTTGCCACGCTCGGCACACCTGAGAGCATCGCCTCTACCTGAACCAGGCCAAACGATTCGGTCGAGTTGAGGCTGGGCACTGTGAGCACGTCAAGGTTGGGGTAGAAGGCCGCCATCTGTACCGGATCCAGGACGCCCAGGAACCGCCACTGCCGCATCTCTTCATAGAGACCGATTCGTGGGAGCAGCCGCTGTGCGTAGGTCTCCTCGGCGAGTACATCCTTGAACTGCCCTGCGAAGAGGATCATCGCGGTGGGATAGCGCTCGAGGATGGTGGGGAAGGCCTCCAGCAGCACTTCGACGCCCTTTTCTGCAGCTAGCCGTGCTGCCATGCCGATCACGGGGCGTTTGCCGTCGGGGTTGGCCATCCGAGAGAAGGCAGCTATCCCGGATTTCGTCATCTCGACCATTTCGACTGGCGGTGGGATGACGTGGAGCTTCGTTCTGAGTGTTCGCAGGAAGGGTGAGTGGTCCGCAAAGTCTTGCGTGTAGGCCACGACCCCATCGCTGTAACGGCCTGCAAGGCGGTTCATGATGTGGACGGCCCTGTTCACCAGCTTGTTGAACAGGCCTGGCGGGAGCGCCAGGTCGCAATGGTAGGTCAGAAGTGTCGGCTTGTGCAGCATCCGCCCGCGCAGGGCAACACCTGCTGCGTCAAACTGCGGAAGGTGCAGGCTGATGACGTCAGCCTCACGCACGTACTTCCAGGCCAGGTATCCAAACGTGGGCATGATGACACCCTTGCTGATCCTGAAAAGCACAGGGGCGCGGATGACGCGGACGCCGTGAAGAACCTCAGTCGCTGGGTGGCTACGGTTGTAGTGAGACGTCAACACGGTCACGTGATGACCGCGCTCGACCAGTCAGGACGATGAGGACGTTCAGTGGACGCTTGGGAAGATCGGCGATAGCCAAGATGGCCTCCGCTTGACGTTAACGTGCAGACGACTGGCCGCCAGGGCTGCTGTCAACGGTGAGCTTGCAGCCAAGGTGTGTCGTCAGGAGCGACTGGTTCTCACGGACCCATTCGTAAAGCCTACCAATGCCGGATCTGACATCGACCTTTGGGGTCCATCCCAGATCACGGTGCGCCTTGCGAATGTCGGCGACAAAGATGCGCTGGTCGCCAGGACGCCACGGTCCTCGAGCAACTGGTATCGGAGAGCCCCGGAGTTCCTCCAGTAAGGGGGCGAATTCGTGCCAGACCGATAGCTGGTTATCTGGCCCGCCGCCGATGTTGTAGATTTCCCCGGGAGCTTCAGTTGCACGTGCTATGGCGGCATCATAGGCGTCGAGAAGATCCTCAACGTACAGCACATCACGCACCTGCTTCCCATCTCCGTAGATGGTGATGGGTCGGTTCAGTTGGGTGGCGATGATGAACCATGCTACCCAGCCCTGGTCCTCAATGCCGAACTGGCGGGGGCCGTAGATGCAGCTCTGCCTGAAGACCACGGTGGGAAGGCCGTAGATCCTGGCGTAGTCGCGGACGTACTGATCCCCGGCACCCTTGGAGCAACCGTAGGGTGAGTGGAAGTCGAGGGGGTGGCGTTCCGAGATGCCGTATGGGTAGTCGCGGTAGGCATAGCGCGTTTCGCGCTCCTCGATGACCAAATCCTCCATGCCCCCATAGACCTTGTTGGTCGACGCGTACAGGACAACTGGGTGATGGGCTGATAATCGAGCGGCTTCAAGGACGTTGAACGTGCCCAGAATGTTGCTCTCAAGGTCCTCACGGGGGCGCTCGACCGACGTGGTCACGGTAACCTGGCCCGCCAGGTGGACGATCACCTGCGCATCGACCGCTGTGGCCATGGTGAGTTCGATATCGCGAACGTCACCCCGTTGGAAGCGGAAGCCATCAGTACCAAACTGCGCCTGCAGCCAGGCCAGATTCGCCTCAGCCCCCTTGCGGCTGAGGTTGTCATAGACAGTCACCTGTTCACCACGACTCAGAAGACGGTGGACGTAATTCGAGCCGATGAAGCCGGCGCCGCCAGTGACGAAATAGCGCATGAACGGATCCTCCAGAAGGCTTGTGCGGGTGAATTACAGCGGAGCTTCGATCTCCCGGCCGCGCTGAACCAGCGCCTGAAAGGACATGCCCGAGATCATCAGGGCCAGTGCCCCCAGCACAATGCCGGTGATGTAAGGGAGTGCGTGCACCAGAACTGCGTAGCTGAACCCAAGGTCAGGCGGGATCGCAAAGCCCCAGTAGAGCGCCTCCCTGACGGCGAAATGGAACGACCCAATGCCACCGGTAGCCGGGAAGATCATCCCAAAAGCACTGGCCCACATGGCCACGACGCTCATCAGCCATGTGGGATTGGGTAGGAATGCACGACATGCCCACAGCATCGTGTGGAAATACGCTGCGGTCGTGGCCCACAACGCCAACGAAGAGAGACCAAGAGCCAGTCCATCCCGGGGCGATCGCAACGCGCTCAGCCCATTG
>JAKJAE010000036.1 GCA_022707665.1 Chloroflexota bacterium | reverse complement strand
GGCACATAACGTCAGCACAGGACAGATAGAGGCCGACCTGGTCATCCGGCACGAACCCGGTCTGCCATAGCCTTTCGCCCACCCCATATGCTTCTGCCAGATGCTTCGTCTCGGGTCTTGACCTGCCGATAACCATCAGCCAAACGTCCGGGAGCTCGCGCAGCGCTTGCATGACGATCCCGAGATCCCCCTGGCCCATACCGATGAAGCCTACCACAGGTCGATCCAGAGGAATGCCCAACTGCTGTCGTGCGGAGGCAATGGGGATCGGCTGGATCCGGTCGATGGAGGCTCCGGTTGGGATCCAGGCGGTATGCTGGGGCCTGCACCCCAAGTCGAGCGCCCGCTCATAGAGCACAGAGCTGATCGTGACCACACCGTCCGCCCAGAGCTTCGACCTCTCTTCCCACCAGGATTCGATGCTTGCGATGGTGTGAAACCGGCGCGTGGGCACATCGTTGATGCCACCTGGTCCCCCCCACCAGTCCCCCCAGTCTGCAACCAGGCGTGCGCCTCGCAGTCGCGCGGGGAAGCCGGGGAGCGTGGCGTTAGGCTTGTGGTCGAACATGTGGACGATGTCGTAGCGATCTGAGAACGCGAGCAGACATCGAACCGGCGTGTCCAGCAACCCATAGCCCTCGGCTGTGCCAGCAAAGGCGAGATTGGGCGTCGTGCAGACCCTCACGGCGCCGTCCCGTATCCAGGCTGGGCGATAGGAATGATCGTTGGAGACGGCAAACAGCGTGACATCATGCCCGCGCCTGCTGAGCTGCTGAGCCATGGGCATCGCGCGGTAATAGGTCCCACTGAACTGGTAGTTGTGAACTAAGTACAGGATACGCACAGGTGACTCCAGCACCTGCTATAGGTGTCGGCGGCTATCGTCTCCGCGGAAGCAGCCAGGCGTAGGGCTCACAGCGTGGCCGTGTAGATCGCGGTCATCTGCGATCCGATGCTCTCCCAGCCATAGTAGCTCTCAGCCTTGAGCCGGCCATGCCGCCCCATCTCTGCGGCCCGGTCTGGAGAATCCAGCAATCTCATAATTCCTGCGGCGATGTCGGCAGGAGTTTGCGGGACCAGGAGACCATCTACGCCAGCGTCCACCACATTCTGCGTTACATCGGTATGAGCGGCAATCACCGGTTTGCCGAGGCTCCACGCTTCGACGTACACAAGGCCGAAACTCTCCTGTGTGGAGGGTACGCAGAGCATTGAGGAGGCGTCGAGCGCGTCGGTCTTGGTCTGGGTATCCACGATTCCCAAGTCTGTGACGCGGGGATCCCGAGTGGCCTCCGCAAAGATCGGCTGGGCTTCAGGTGTCATCGGCCCTATAAAGACCAGGTGTGCGTCGGGATGTCGAGTCCAGACTGCGGGCATCGCCGCAAGCAGCTCTGTATAGCCTTTGTGTTTTAACCGCTGTCCTATAAACAGGATGATGGGACCGGTAAGGTGGTAGCATTCTCGAAATCGGTTGCCGTCGCCGGTCGCCGCGAGAACAGGTCCACCTCCGACGACGTGCACTTTCAGCGGGTCAGCGCCCCGGGCAATTAGCCACTCTTTCTCGGTAGTTGTCATAGCGATCACGGCATCGGACATCCTGTACAGCCTACGGAAGCGCTGGCCTCCCCAGCCGCCCTGGTGGGGGAAGGGGGTGAAGACAAAGGGTAGGTGGTGAAGGCGAGCTGCCGCGAGCGCGATCTCCGCTGAGTAGATCAGACCGATGTGGACGGCGTGGACTAGGTCATATCCGGCAACGTGTGCGGTGAGTTGTGGCAATAGCGTTGCACGATAGAGGGCATAAAAGAGGGGTCTGATGAGTCGACAACGATCATAGATGCGGCTGAGATCGGCTAGCCACCCACGGTAGGGTGGGCGCGGGGCGATGACATGGACGGGGATGCCGTCATCTACATCGTCGTAGGGGGCCTGAGGGGCAAGGACCGTCGTTGCTCTTACGTAGTCATGTGTGTCCTCGCGCCACTGAGCCACCACAGCGACGTCGTGTTCGCGTGCTACGTACTTCAGCAACTCGCGCGCCCATACTCCTGCTCCGCCCGTCGCAGGGTGATATCTTGGGATGAAGTACAGGACGCGCACAGTCTCCAGTGTCTCCCGTGGTGTGGCTGAGGTATCCCTTGTTTACTCACTCTTCCTAAGTAACGCTGGTGCAAGAGCCAGTGTATCTGGTCGAAGTTCTGCTGAATATGTGAAGGGACCTTCCCACGGGCCATCTATGAAGTTCCATTCGTGTATCCATTGGTTTGCTGCACACTCAGTGAGAATGGTAGCAAACTCGTCTCGACACCATTCCCTTAAGTGCCATTGGTTTTTGGGTCTCCCATTGGGACGGGTGTACTCTGGGCGACGATTAGGGGTGGAGATGAAAACTGTACGGCTTGATACTCGCAGCATCTCCGCAATCAGGTTGGTGTAATCGGGAACATGCTCAATCACATCGACGCAGGTCACAACGTCAAAGCTGTTGTCATTGTAAGGGATGACTCGCCCATCATATTGCCTGATTTCACCGATCTGCGGGAGATCCCTCAGCAGTCGCTGTGCATTGGAGATGGTTCTTGGGTCAACCTCAATACCACTAAGGCGTCTAGCACTCTCGGCCATTAGCTGGAGTCCGTATCCTAACCCAAAGCCAACATCCAAAACGGAATCGTCGGCCCGAGTGTATTTCCTGACCGCCAGCCGATAGGCAGCTACTTGTACTGGTACCTGTTCTGGATCATCTAGGGTCGTATAGAGCCCTGGGAGCCTTCCTGGAAAGGCACCCGCGACACGCCTCCGGATTCTCCTACCCAGCATTGCTAACATTGCTCATGCTCCCTTGGTATTGATCAGCAGGTTGATGGCTTCCCTGAAGCATTTCGGGAAAGCCGCTTCCGCATACTTTCCTAATGCAGCTGCGCGTGCATCAAGCGATCGTCTTTGACAGTCGATAGCTGAGTACTGAGATGCCAGCTTACCTACTAGGTTCCTGATATGTTCTACAGTGCATAGCTCGATCAAAAAACCGTAGTTGGCTATGTCAAGACCGCACGCCTTGCTCACAACGGGGATAAGGCCCTGATTCATGCACTCCACGATGGATTGGGCCTGTCCCTCACTGCAAGAGGGCAGTATGGCATAGTTGCACGTGCGCATCACCTTGTAGAACTCTGCTGAACGAGGTTGAACCCATCCTACTAAGTGGATATTCCTATGACGGTGAAGTTCGTTTGAGTAGGCATCGGCAACCCCCTTGTCTATCCCGGAGCATATCCACAAGTGTTGGTCAAGCTCTGCGAACGCCTCAAGAAGCAAGTCAAGTCCCTTGTGTACGTTTCCCGCCCCAGCGTAATACAGAAAGTGTCTTGTGCCACTGGCAAAGTCTTTGTCGGCCTGTTCGTAGTGGTTATCTCGGAGCGCAGTGCCATTGATCATAATGACTGGAGAGAACCCCGCGTAGGTTCCTGCGGTAGCGTCGTTGCCGATACCAATGATGCCATCTGCGACCTGCAGCGCTCCCTCTTCACTGTGCCTGATGAGTCTATCTGGTTCCAGAACCACCCCACGTCGTATGCGCAAGGCCTCAAAGCGTGACAATTCCTGTTCGTTGTGAAACCGCCAATAACAACCGGTGGAGAAGTAAACCTTGACGCAGTTTTCCTGCAATGTCTGAGCAATGCTTTCGAAGTTGATGCCGCCGTGACCAATGAACAGATCGTAGGCTCTGCGCGGAACAAAATTAGTATTCCGGTAGTCAATCACATCCACGACATAGCCCATCCGGTTCAGTGCTCTTACCATCTCGCGGGAATGCCAGATGTTGATGTGCCGCAGGAAGCGCGGATCATCTTCTGGGATTTTGAAGGAGTCAAGGATATAAGAGAGCAATGCTCTCTTGGTGGCCTGTTGGCTATTTCCCTCCAACATGAGATCATAGAAGCTATCCTGCAACGCTTTGGATGAGTGTGCTCTGACTCGTCTTGCTAGCTCCGGGATTTTGCCTGAGCCCGGGACGTGACTTAGCACATTCTCTGCTGCCCTCATTACCCAGTTCACCTACAACCTCCCGTGTGATTCCATCCGAGCCAAAGCGACGACATACATCGCTGATCGCGGACTACACCCAAGTGCAGCCCGCCCCCGGAAATGTGCTAAGACCTCGCGCCATATAGCGCAAATCGGCTTATCCGGTCCCCAGTCCAACTCGTTGGCATGCTCTGCACAATATCTGCAGGATCGCCTAGCATCTGCCTCCTGTGATGTGGCTGTTGCTACATTACTGTCCTATGCTGTCTGCGAGAACAGCTGTCGCAGTTGTCGGACTCGCTGCATTGTAGGTCCAGGGCACAGTAGCAGCACGAGCCCCCAGAAGATGGTGAGAGTGTACAGCACCTTTGTGATCACACGCACTGCCGGTGAAAGCCCGTCGAACACGTCGAAATGGCTCAGTACGGCGTATCCAGCTATTGTGGTCAGGCTTACCAACGCAGGCCAGCCTCCGGCTTCCATAGTCTTTGCAGGAAACTCTCGCAATACTCGGCGATAGATGATGAGAGTCCCGATCAAGAAGACCACGCTGACAGCTACGGAAGTGCCGGCTGCCCCCCAGATGAGGGTCAGCGGGAGGCCGAGGATGGCCAAGAGCGCTGCCTGGCTGCCCAAGATCTGCGTAGCGATCCTCGGTCGGCCAATGGCGGTCAACAGAGAACTTGCGTTCTCCCATAGTGGGCGTGCCAACGAATAGACGGCGAGTATGCGTAGGAGCGATGCTGCGGGAGCCCAGGTTTCGCCATAGACCAGGGTCACGAGATCCGGGGCACTGATGAACAGCATCAGCGCTATAGGCACAGCCAGGTAGGTGACCACCCACAGGGTCGTGTCGAACAGCTGCCGCAGGCGCCTCGCCTCATTCTGGAGGCGTGCGTAGCCGAAGAATGCCACTCTGCCCGTAAAGCTTGTCAGCAGAAGGCTGGGCCACTGAGCGGTGCGATAGGCGCGATCATAGAACCCCAAGGCCTCTGTACTCACAAAGGTGCCGATCAGCAAGGCATCCATTTGAGTGAGCAAAGTGGAGGCCAAGGCGCCCAGGCCTACGGTAATCCCAAAGCGGGCATATCGGCGAGAGGTCATTCTGTTGGCTCGCCACTCGATCGTGCTCAGGTCGGGCAGGTGACGCCGCAAGGGCCAGAAGAGCCCCAGTAAGAACAGCAGGTTCTGCATGAAGTTCTGGATGACTAGACTCCATACACCTCCACCGTGCGTAGCCAGCCAGAACGCAGGGATATACGACAGGGGGAAAGTGACGCTTCTCACAAGGCTGGCCGGACGGAACTGGAGTTCCATATCCAGCAGCGTTCCGCCAATTCCCCCTAATCCCTCCACGACCAGACTGAGGGACAGGACTACACTGATCAGCACTATATCACCCTCGTAGCCCATGAGCAGCAGGAGCGGCACTGCTATGAGGTTCAGCAGGAAGCCACTTGCCGCTGCCGTACTGTCGACGACGACGTAGGTACTTACCGCGTCAGGTTCTGCTGCCTTGAAATGGGCGAAGGCGGATCCTAAGCCGAGTTTGGGTTGCAGCCTGAGCAGCTGCGCAAAGGACATCGCCAGGGCGAAGCCACCAAAGACATCGGGGGAGAGAATGCGAGCGAGTAGGATGTTCGCGATGAAGCCAAAGCCGACCGTCCAATATGAACTGATCGCTACCCAGATTCCACCGGTCGCTACACGGCGACCAACCGAAGCTTCCATCGCTTTGATTGGCGAATCGTCAGTGTCAACCATCAGTTCCAGGCGTGGTTCAACAAATGGCGAGCTACCCTTTAGGGGCGGTCTCTCCCAGCAACCCGCGGATGCGGGCGGCTACCATCTCGATCGCCACTTCGTTGAACCCGCCTTCGGGAATGATGACGTCGGCGTAGCGCTTGCTGGGCTCGACGAATTCGAGGTGCATCGGGCGCACGGTCTTCAGGTACTGCTCGATGACCGACGACAGCGTCCGCCCGCGTTCGTTGATGTCGCGCCCCAGCCGGCGGATGAAGCGCAGGTCGGCGTCGGTGTCGACAAACAGCTTGACGTCGAGCTGCTCCCGCAGCTCGGGCTCGACGAAGATCAGGATCCCCTCAACCAGGATGATCGGTGCCGGCTCGACGTGGAGCGTCTCCGCGGTGCGGGCGTGGGTCGTGAAGTCGTAGATCGGGATCTCCACGGCGATCCCTCGCTTCAGGCATCTGAGGTGCTCCACCAGCAGCGAGGTCTCCAGCGAGTCCGGGTGATCAAAGTTGATCCTGGCCCGCTCCTCATAGGGCAGATGATCCATGTTCCTGTAGTAGGCGTCGTGCGGGATGTAGGCAATATGTTCGGTGCCGACCCGCTCAAGGATGCGGTTGGCGACCGTTGTTTTCCCTGACCCGGTTCCGCCTGCTACCCCAATGGTGATCCGCGGCATGGTTGCGCTTGCTCCCTATCCGGTCTGCTCTATGGTCTGGTCTGTGCTGTCCGGTGCTGCCCCTTCACTCACGGCGTCCTGTTCTCTCGTGGCACCACCGGGGCTCAGCACCACGCCCAGGGCAAGCAGCGTCATCCCCAGTCCCTCGAACGCCGCACCTGGATTATAGACCACCTCATAGCGGGGGAGTAGCGTCTGGGCGATGCTCACCTCGGCGGTTCTGAGTGGCAGGAGCGCGGTCGCGTCGCCAGGTTCGAGCAGGGTCTCCGTCAGGGGTTCGCCGCTGGCGCTGCGGTATGCTTGCACCTGGATT
Source organism: Chloroflexota bacterium (assembly GCA_022707665.1). Classification (GTDB taxonomy): domain Bacteria; phylum Chloroflexota; class Anaerolineae; order B4-G1; family SLSP01; genus PWVB01. Next base: position 7,114 of record JAKJAE010000036.1, on the reverse strand, counting down.
CCCTCGCTGACCTGATTCAGCCGGAAGATCAACTCGGCTTCCGTGATCGCGAAGAAGGCTTCGGGTTGTTGTGTGGTAAAGGTGAGGCGCAGCATCTCCAGGGGGGCTTCATTGACCGCCGGCAGCAGTGGTAGCGAGGCGCCTGTAGCATCGGCGGCGCTCGCCTCCAGCCCAACTCTCTTGCCCCGGGCGATCACATAGTGCCCGTACCCGCCTTTCCAGATGCCGATAGGCCCTGCGGGCTGGGCAATGGTCAGGTCCCGGGCCTCGATGACGATGGGGTCATCCGGCCATACGATGACCTCAGGCTCACGCCATCCGGCAGACATCTGCCCGGCCCACCCGCCGATGATGAGGAGACCCCCCAGGCAGATGAGGAGCTGCCCGCTCCGGCTGTGGGACCACGGCGTGGCAGACCACGGCGTGGCCTGCCACGCTTCGCGCATCCGGTCGGCCGTGGCAACCACCACCAGTCCCAGAAGCGCAAGGGTCAACCGCAAGAGGAGCGAGCTGCGAATCGTCAACAACCCCGTCGCAGCCAGGGCACGCGTGGCGAACCCCAGTTCCGGATATAGCTCGGCAAGCCAGCGGGTGAAGGATGTATCGTCGCGGGCCGTTACCGGGACTTGCGGTAACGTCAGTGCCGCAATCTGGAAGAGCACCAACAGGGCCAGTACGACAAGCGCCAGGTTGCGGCCACCCAGGCGCTCCCATGTCCGGTCTAGGCCCTGTCTGATTCGCATTGGTTCCTGGTGTCACAGTTACCGGTGTAAAAAAAGAGCCCCGAAGCCATCCGGGGCTTGAGAGCCATCCCTGGGAATTGAACCCAGAACCTGGCGCTTACGAAGCGTCTGCTCTGCCGATTGAGCTAGGATGGCGCTTAACGACACCATTATACCCAGGATGACGATTCTGACAAGACGACGCATCAGGAGGTCGCGCACCACAAGCCGGTCGTCATACGCTTAGCTTTGACACGAGGTAACCTGCACGTAGACTGTGGACCATCGTGAGCGATTGGCGGCACTACGAACACACGCGTAAGGAGCGCTCGGCCCATGGACAGACAGGAATGCCAGCTCTACCTCGGGAATGCCATGTTGCGCAACGTCTGTGGCTGTGTGGCGTGCGCTGATGGCGAGATGATGGCCGAATCCTACCACTGCATCCAGAACTACGACCAGATGCCGCCCTTCTTCATGAGCGTGGTGAGCAGCTCGGACCACTGGCTCTTTATCTCCAGCACCGGTGGGCTGACGGCGGGGCGCATCAACGCCGAGTCCGCGCTCTTTCCCTACACCACGGATGACAAGATCACGGAGAACTACGCCAATACCGGACACGTTGCCGCTCTGCTGGTCACACGGTCCGGACGCACTACCCTCTGGGAGCCCTTTGGCGACTGCACGGCGAGCAGCTATCGCATCGAGCGCAATCTCTACAAGAGCACGTACGGCGACAAGCTCGTCTTCGAGGAGATCAATCACGATCTGGACCTGCGCTACTGCTACGCGTGGCGTACGAGCGACAGGTTCGGGTTTGTCATGACGGCATGGGTGGAGAGCGGCTCCCCTGAGCCGTGCACCATCGAGGTCCTGAGCGGGCTGCAGAACGTGCTGCCCTATGGCGCAACAACGGCCTTGCAGTCGACCTTCAGCAATCTGCTCAACGGCTACAAACGCAACGAGCTCGAGCCCGAGACCGGCCTGGGGATTTTTGCCCTGAGCTCGATGTTGACCGATCTGGCGGAGCCAAGCGAGGCTCTCAAGGCAACCACGGTATGGCAGGTGGGGCTCGATCAGCCCACGATTCTGCTCTCCACGCGCCAGGTGAAGGACTTCAAACTCGGTCGTGACATTGTCCAGGAGTCGGATGTCCGCGGCTATCGCGGCGCCTACCTGGTCCGGGCCACCTTCGACCTCGAGTGCGGCACTCAGAGGCGCTGGCACATCGTCGCCGAGGTCAACCAGGATCACAGCCGCGTCGCCTCTCTGATTGCCCTGCTCAGGCGACCAGCCTCCGCCGCGTCCGACCTGATCGAGTTGCTGGAAACCGACATCGCTGCCGGCACCGCGGAGCTCGAAGCCATCGTCGCCAGTGCAGACGGGCTGCAGACCTCGGCGGACCGCGCCACGACAACGCACCACTTCTCCAACACGCTCTACAACGTGATGCGGGGCGGCATCTTTGTCGACAACTACGCCATCGACCGGGCCGACTTCGTCGACTTCATCGGGGTCAGGAACCGCCGTGTATTGGACGAGCAGGCCCCGTTCCTTGCAGCATTGCCGGAGCGCGTCGACTATGCGACGCTGCTCGCCCAGGCCACAGCTACCGGCTCGCCCGACCTACTCAGGCTCTGCTACGCCTACCTTCCGTTGACGTTCAGCCGCAGGCATGGCGACCCCAGCCGCCCGTGGAACAAGTTCTCGATCAACCTCAAGAAGCCCGACGGCTCCCGCAGGCTGGATTACCAGGGCAATTGGCGCGACATCTTCCAGAACTGGGAGCCCCTGGCCTGGAGCTATCCCGAGTTCGTGGAGGGGATGATCAGCGTCTTTGTCAACGCCATGACTGCTGACGGCTACAATCCCTATCGCGTGACCCGCGACGGCATCGAGTGGGAAGCTCCGTCGCCCGAAGATCCTTGGGCCAACATCGGCTACTGGAGCGATCACCAGATCATCTACCTGCAGAAGCTGCTGGAGATCTCGGCCCGCTTCCACCCGGGCAGGCTCGAGGCCCTGCTGGAGCAACCGATCTTCAGCCACGCCAACGTCCCCTATCGCATCAAGCCCTATGCCGCGCTGGTTAGGGACTGGTATGACACGATCACGTTCGACCGCCATCTGGACGGAGCGATTGCCGAAGCCGTGCGCGCATTGGGCACCGATGGGAAGCTCATGCGTCGCAGCAATGGCACGGTCGTGCACGTAACACTTGCGGAGAAACTCTTCATCCTGTTGCTGGCCAAACTGGGCAACTTTGTGCCCGAGGGCGGCATCTGGATGAACACCCAGCGTCCCGAGTGGAATGATGCCAACAATGCCCTGGTCGGCAAGGGCGTCTCGGTCGTGACGCTATGCTACCTGCGGCGTTATGTCACCTTCCTGAGCGGGCTCCTGAGCGCGGGTCCCGAGCCCACCCTTACCATGAGCGCCGAGGTGCAATCGCTCCTCAGCGCCACGCAGGCCATCCTGGAGGCACACAGAGCCACCCTCGGGGATGGATTTGGCGATGCTGAACGGCGCGAGGTGATGGATCAACTGGGGCAGGCAAGCAGTGACTACCGCTGGCGCCTCTACGACCATGGTCTGTCGGGCGACCGTGTGCCGGTCGACAGAGCAGCGGTGCAGGACTTCCTGGCGTTGTGCCTGCGCTTCATCGATCACACACTTCGCGCTAACCGGCGCGCCGATGGGCTCTATCACGCCTACAACATCCTCCGGCTGGGCGATGGCACAGCAACAGTTGACCGCCTGTACGAGATGCTCGAAGGCCAGGTCGCCATCCTCTCCTCCGGAATGCTCTCGCCCGAGGAGGCGCTCGACCTGCTGCAGGCGCTGCGCCAGAGTCGCATGTATCGGGCCGACCAGCACAGCTACCTGCTCTACCCCGACCGGGACCTGCCGGGATTCCTGAGCAAGAACCAGATCGCAGCCGACAGGGTCACGGGGTCACGCCTGGTGGCAGCCCTCGTCGCGGCAGGTGACACGAGCCTGATCATCAAAGATGACGAGGGCGTCTTCCATTTCAATGGCACTTTCCGGAACGCCAAGGACGTGCAACGGGCTCTGGACACGCTGAAGGCCCAGGCACCCTACGGCGACCTGGTCGCCGCCGAGGGCGCGACCCTCTTGCAGCTCTTTGAGGACACTTTCCATCACAGTGTCTTTACGGGTCGTTCGGGCACCTTCTTCGCCTACGAGGGACTCGGGAGCATCTACTGGCACATGGTCGCGAAACTGCTCCTCGCGGCGCAGGAAGCCTTCGAACAGGCCGTCCTGAAGCGCGCACCAGCCGAGACCGTCCAAGCCCTCGCCGCTGCCTACGGTGACATCCGCCACGGCCTGGGGTTCAACAAAACCGCGGAGGAGTTCGGCGCATTCCCGACCGATCCCTATTCCCACACCCCTGCCGGGCAGGGCGCCAAGCAGCCGGGCATGACCGGCCTGGTGAAGGAGGAGATCCTGACCCGCATGGGAGAGTTGGGGATCGTCGTCGAGGAAGGCCGGCTCGGCTTCGAGCCACGCCTGCTGTGCGCTACGGAGTTCCTGAAGACGCCGGCGACCTTTGAGTTCATCGACGTTCGCGGTGAGCGCCAGTCGCTCGACCTGCCAGCCGGATCTCTGGCCTTTACCTTCTGCCAGGTGCCCGTGGTCTACGTCACCGGCGAGATGCCGCGGATCGAGGTGACCTTCACCGACGGTACGTCTCACACCATCGCGGGGGCAAGGCTCGACGAAGCGCTCAGCAACACCATCTTCCGGCGGGATGGCAGCATCCGGCGACTGACAGTGACCACCCCGCTCCCGGGATAGTGAGGGGCACTTCGAGATGCCAGAGAGGCTACACTCAGACGACGAGTAGGGCCATATCCTCGCCAAAGAGCCCCAGCCGGTCGCCGGGGTTCAGGGCGAAGTCGTGGTCCCACTTCCAGACGTCTTCCTGAGCCTGCTGATAGCGCAGCCAGGGCGCCATCCCGTTGCGAGTGACCAGCAGGCTCCCGTTGTGGAAGACGGTGTAGAGATCATCGGGCTGGAGGCCCAACCGAGCGAGGAGCGTACCGAAGGTTTCAGCAGGCTGTGGGTCAAGGTGGAGTACCCGCTTGTGCCGCAGGGCCTGGTCGGAGAGACGCTGGGATAGCTTCCCGTAGAGGTGTACCTCTATCGAATGACTGCCGTTGGTTGTTTCAGTATCCATACTTCGCAAGGTTTCCGCACCTTGCGCCGGCTTCTGAGCCGCGGGTTCCGGGGCTAACGCAGTTGAGCGTTTGGAACCGTCGCAAGGGCACGACCTGTCTGTCGCATCTGTCAAGCTGGTGCGAAATGCGATTGCCTTCACCCATTGTAGTAGCACGAACCTGGTTCGGCGTTATCGCCCGGCAACTGAGCAGCAATCGCAGCCATCACCTGAGCGATGACGGCGCGGTCGCGATCGGCGCGTCGCGACGGAATCGCTGGCACAAAGGGCGCCCCAAAACTGAGGCGCAGGCGCCCCTCTTCTTCCGCGAAGCCCACCGGGAGCACCGGCATCCCCGTCGCCACAAGCAGCGCGATGAAGTCGCCGGCCCCTTCCGGCGGCGCGCCCAGCAGCTGCCCGGTATCCCGGCCCTCAGGCACCAGCCCCAGAAGGCCGCCCTCGGTGGCAAGCCTCTGCGCCAGGCGCACCGTATGCAGGACTGCAAGGGTACGTTCCCCCATCTCGTGGGGAGCCGGCGGCATCGGTGGCATCGTGACGAAATCATAGGTCACCGCCACGCGCGCAAAAGCCCACCGTGTAAGGGGGGCGATAGCCCAACGCCTCCAGTCGCCTTCCCCAAACCGCCAGCCAGCAGTCATCACCCAGTGCATATCGACCGGCACGTGCGCCGACCTGTGCGCTGCAACCACACCGGTGACACTCAGCGCGATCCACCAGGCACCGAGGCCCGGCCGCGTGTAGTGGTTGCAGAGGACCAGGCACGCGCCACTCGCCGGTATGTGCTCAACGCCGACCACCAGGTGGGGTAACGCCTGAACTGCCTTCCACGCATCTGTGACAAAGGAACGGCGCCGTCCCATCGCTGCCGCCCACACGAGCGGTCCAGCCACACGTACCGGCACCCGGTAATGCCGGGCGGGAACCGGCGCTACGGCAGGCAGCGCCCCTGGGGAGGGCGCCCGTGCATTTGTGCGGATTGGCAGTACCATGCAGGCGATCGTACCTCGCTTTTTCCGTTACGAAAGCGCGATACACCGTGGCGCGCCAGCGCGGGGGACGGGCTTGACGGTCCACAAGCCAACAGGAGTGAGAGCCAATGGGAACACGTGCCATCACCCTCGTGACCATGAACGTCTATTGGTTCGGGCTCGCGTTCATGTGGAATGCGCTGCACCCGATCGTGCTGCCGGCCCTGCTGCTGCGTTTCGTCCCCGAGGCGCTCAAGAACACCTATCTCGGGGCGATGACCTTCGTGGGCCTGATCGTTGCCCTGGTCGTGCAGCCCGTATCGGGCGCGTGGAGTGACCGGACACGTAGCCGTTGGGGGCGCCGCCGTCCGTGGATGGTGGGCGGCACGCTCGCCAGCCTGGTGTGCCTCGCCATTATGTCCGGCGCCCCGCAGTTCTGGGCTCTGGCGCTGGGCTACGTGCTGTTGCAGTTTTTCTCCAACGTCGCGCACGGCCCGGCCCAGGGACTGATCCCCGACCTGGTGCCTGCCGAGCGCCACGGCCTGGCCTCGGGATACAAGAATCTCTTCGACATGGGCGGCTTGGTCGTCACCTCGCTCGTGGCGGGCCAGTTGATGGACAGCGACAACCCAACGCTGGCGTTTGCCCTGATGGCTGGGGTACTCGGCGTGTGCGCTGCAGTCACGATCATCACGACGCGCGAGAAGCCCAACGAGGGTCCAGCCACAGTTGCAACAAAGGCCATCTCGCTCCGCACCGACCTGGGCCGCTATCCGGCCTACGCCGAGATGTTGGTCTCACGCTTCCTGATCCTGCTGGGCATCTACGTCGTGCAGAGCTTTGCCCAATACTACATCCGGGACTGGCTCGGAATAGCCAATGCGGCGACCGTGACAGGAAACCTGATGGCGGTGATTGGCGTGGCGATCACCGTCCTCGTCTTTCCGGCGGGATGGCTGTCGGATAAGATCGGACGCTGGTCGCTCAACATCATTGCCGTCTATGCCTTCGGCGCGATCATCGGGATGGCGACCGGGGTTTTCGTGAGCGTCAACTGGGCCTTGGCCACCGACCTGATCCCGCACGACGAGGGCGGCAAGTTCCTCGGGTTCACCAACTTCGCGACGGCAGGAGCAGGCGCCATCAGCCGGCTGGGGGGGCCGCTGATCGATGGCATCAATGCCATCTGGCCCGGGTCCTTTGCCGGCTATCCGGTCACATTC
>JAKJAE010000369.1 GCA_022707665.1 Chloroflexota bacterium | reverse complement strand
TCGGGGAGGGGAGGGAGAGGAACGAGCATGCCACCCACGAATCCCCAATCGGCACGAGGCATCTTCGCTCCGAATGTGTTGCTGTTGACAGCATCGATGATGGGTTTGGAGCGCAGCAGGTGTTCAGCATAGGTGGCCGTCAGGGCGTGAGTGCGAAGACGGAGAACCAGGAACTCTCCAACGCAGACTCCGTCGTCCGTTGGGCGAGTCACCTTCGCGAGATAGGGGCGAAGCTTGCCGAACAGGATGTCTCCCGCCAGGAAGCGCTTGACCTGACTGTCAAACACCACGTCAGGCCCTACCCGTTTGACACGACCTGTCCAGCTCTCGACGTGCTCCAGAGCTATGTAGAGATCGCTGTCGCGGCGCTCGCTGGTCGACTCGATGACGTTCGCCACGTAGGACTTGAGGCGTCCGAGCACCCAGTGCGTGGGAATGTCGCCCAGCCACGGCACACCGGAGTCCTTGTAGCTGGGATAGGGTCTCATGTCTGCCATTCGCGAAACACCGTCTCGAGGTCGTCCAGAAACCGACCCAGCGACGCATCAGCCCGGCCTGCCCGCGCTAGGTCCATCGCCGCCACGATGTCCGCCGCGAACTCGATGCCCCCAAGGCTCGGGGTGACCCCTGCCTGGCGGATGGCCTCAACCAACAGTCGCTTGTAGCGCGCCCTCTCGCACTTCTGGTCCGGCGCTGCGCACCCACGCCCCAGGACCGCCTTGAACGCCGCCGAATCCACCAGCAGCCAGCGCTCAATGTGCGGATCGGGAACTGCGCAGACCACGCGCGCCGGAGTGGCATCACTGACTTCGCGGATCTCCCGGATACGCTGGGCGTTTCCCTTACAGTTGGCATCGGTAGCAACGACAATCAGGTCAGGGTACCCGCCTCGCGTCCGGACCAGATCGCGGAGGAGCTGCTTCAGCTCGGCGACCACGGCGCCATGGCCCCGGCGCACATTGCGCCAATCGCAGACCACCGGCTGACCGTGGTCGCAAGCCAGACGCGCGATCAAGGCTTCCAGAAACTCCCGATGCGCGTGGTCCTCAACGAACAGCGCGATCTCACGCATCGAAGTCACCCCGAAGGATCCTCTCGGAGACCGTGAGGTCGGGTCCAATGGTGTCGTCCAGAGCCGCCTCGATCTCCTGTTGCTTTGCCAGCGCACCCCATGCGTCGAAGGGCCGGATCTGCGTCTCACCCGCCACTTTTCGGCAGACGTAGAGGGACTTTTCTGGCAGAAGATCGGGGAGAAGCGTCGAGTGGGTCGTGACGATGTACTGCGTCTCCCCGAGCGCAGCGCGGGTCGTCAACAGCTCAGCAATCAGTTGTATCCGCCGTGGGTGGACCCCGTTCTCAGGCTCCTCAAAGCCGATCAGACTGGGGGCTTCCTTGGCACCGGTCAGAGCAAGCAGCCCGAGTATGCGCAGCGTCCCCTCGGAGAGGACACGTGCGGGTATGGGGATTCCCGCCTCTCGTAGCCTCAACTCAACTTCGCCGAGGTCGCTGACCTCGACGTCAATGCCGTCGATGTCGGGCAGGATCGTGTGTACGGCTCTCTCGACAGCACGGAACTGGCGTGGGTCCAGGGCCTTGAGTGTGTTGAGGTAGGCAGCCAGTTCCTCACCCATCAGGCCAATGTGCCGCACTTCCTTAACCGGGGTGGCCGCCCGCATCCGCTCACGCGGCTCGAAGTAGAAGAACAGCCAACTCTCGAGCTCCCGGCGCATCGCCACCAGGTGCGGGTAGTGCGGTGGGTAATGCGGAAGCGATAGGATGCTATGGTCCAGGAATCGCTCGTAGTAGGTCGGGTGCGCCTGGCCTTCGAGCCGAAGATGCAGACGATCCCCCTCGCGTGACAGAAAAGGCTTCCGGTGCCTCTTGGGTTCGCCTGCTTCGCTGAGAGCGGTCAGCGTCTCGTCGACCACCTGCAGTATGCCCGTACGGGGAGATAACGCCACCTCGATCCGATAGCGCAGGTACCGCTCCCGGACGGGCGGCCGGCGCTTGAGCGTCTCTTCGCCGGTTCGATAGCTCACGCCACCGTCGCGGACCTCGTCGGTGGACGCGCCCAGCCGTTCCGGCGCGGCTGGGGATGGCTCAGCCTGGCCGGCGCGCTTCATCTCTCTGATCTGCCGGTTCACCGCGTCGATGACAGCCGGCGACAGCCGCACATCCGCCTCGATGCTGAAGCTGACGCTTTCCTGGGCAAGGAGCCCCCTGATTCCATCCTTCCCGAAGGTGAACGACTCCAACGGCTTTCCCCGGTAGGGCGGATCGAAGGCCTCTTTCAGCGTGCGGCTCGTGGCGATCTTGGCAAACAGTTGCAGCGCATCCAGGAAGTTGCTCTTCCCTGCCGCATTGGGCCCAAACAACACAGCAAGGTCCGAGAGGCGCACCTCGACATTCCTGAGGGATTTGTACCCCTCGATGTGCACGCGTGTCAACATTGGTCTGCTCCTCGCTTGTGCAAACTCAGCCCATTCTATTCCCGCACTGGCGGATCACGACGCCAAAGGGAGATCAGCCAGGTCTGCCTGGCGTACCCAGAATCTCATCCAGTAGGCCGTCCGTCTCCCGCTCCAGCGCCAGGATATCCGCCCGGATCTCCTCGAGCGACCGCAGCGGCTGCGGCTTGTAGAAGTACCGCGTGAAGCTGATCTCGTACCCCACCTTGACGCTCTCGGGATCGTACCAGGCGTCGGGCGCGTAGGGCAGCACCTCGCGCGTCAGGAAGGCGTCGATGCCGCCCTCCTCGAGCAGCGGCACCTGCTCCGTGTCGCGCAGCTCGGGGTCGGGCTCGTACTCGACGACGCAGGGCCTGCCGCCCACCTCGGCCTCGAACCGCCCGTGGAGCGGGTCGGGCAGGACGCCGCGTTTGTGCACCTTCCGGATCACCGGCGCAGGCGGCGGCGCGAGGTCAGGCGTCTGCCGTAGGGGCGCAGCATGCTGCGCCCCTACGGGCTGATCACGATACGCCCCACCAGGTGTGTCACGCTGCGCCCCACCAACGACCGCGGATGACGGCGATGCCGCGAACGGGATCGGGTTGGCCTGCGCGTCCTTGAGCGCGCGGATCTCCTTGGGCGTGTAGACATGGCCCGGACGCGCCCCCGGCAGCCGCAGCGGGCGCTCGACCGTGACCTTCCAGTAACCGAACGCTGCGTTCGGCATGATCTTCGATTGCTCGGTCTCCTCGAAGGCCAGGTAGACGGCGCAGATCCGGTCGATGTCCGCGTCGGAGAGCTC
>JAKJAE010000368.1 GCA_022707665.1 Chloroflexota bacterium | reverse complement strand
CGCCGTTCGCCTGCGCCTCGGCGCCCCTGTCCTCTTTCGCCAGCGGCGCCCAGGCCTCCACGGCGAGCCCTTCACCCTTCTCAAGTTCCGCACCATGACCGGCGCCCGCGACGCCGCCGGAAATCTGCTCCCCGACGCCGAGCGCCTCACCCCGCTGGGCCGCTTCCTGCGCGCTACCAGCCTTGACGAGCTTCCCGAGCTCCTCAACGTCCTCAAGGGCGAGATGAGCCTCGTCGGCCCCCGGCCCTTGTTGTTAGAGTACCTGACCCGCTACACGCCCGAGCAGGCCCGCCGCCACGATGTCCGCCCCGGCATCACTGGCTGGGCCCAGGTCAACGGCCGCAACGCCCTCTCCTGGGAACACAAATTCGCCCTCGACGTCTGGTACGTCGATCACGTCTCTCTGGGGCTGGACCTCAAGATACTCGTTCTGACGGCTCTGCGCGTCCTCGCGCGGCAGGGCATCAGCCAGCCAGGTCACGCTACTATGGAGGAATTCCTTGGCTGAGAACGTTGGGTCACCTGTCAACCTTCTCTTCACCAGCGTCGGACGCCGCGTCGAGCTGCTGCGCGCCTTCCGCCAGGCCTATCGCGACCTGGATCTCGCCGGGAACGTGGTTGCCCTGGACATCGACCCACTGGCCCCCGCCCTCCAGGTGGCCGATCGCCCCTATATCGTGCCCCGGCTCACCAGCCCGGACTTCGTGCCGGCGTTGCTGGAGATCTGCCATCGTGAGCGTATCAGCGCGATCTTCCCGCTGATCGATCCCGATATCCCGCTCCTTGCCCATCACCGCGAAGCCATCGAGGCAACCCAAAGAAGGATTTCTGCGGCCCGCGGGCTCTCGGAATGGCCTCCATTCGTGTGCGACACCCAGGTGGACTCTACAGCGCTCTTGAACCGGCCTCAGAAGCATATGCACCCGATGTGGAGGTCTCCACCCTGTCGGACCTGGTGAGTGTGCTGCTTTGACACTCCATCGGGGTTCGTGTAAACTCGACCAACGCTCGTCCTGGGCACCTACGCTGTACCTTGCCGGATTCCGGCCTATAAGAATGCTACAGATTACCATGATACGGAAAAGGAGATCTTGAGATGCAGAGGAACGAATTCTACCTGTTGCTGGATGACTTGCTCGGATTTGACCCAGGGACTCTGACAGGCAAGGAAGTGCTGTCGGACCTGGAGGAGTGGGACTCGCTAGCCATCGTGGGTTTCATCGCTCTGGTAGATGAGGAATTCAGCATCGCTGTTCCCCCGACCCGGCTCAGAGAGTGCCAGATGGTTTCGGATCTTGGCGATCTGGCAGGCCTGTGATTGTGAAGACCTGCAGCAGATCCGAACGCCCTGACTCCGCACGGGGGCTCGTCGGGTCTGGCCGTCATACGGGATCTCTGGAGGTCACCCAATGAGCCATACGCAGATGTCTGGCGTTCGCATAGCCGGGATATCCAGCGCAGTGCCTCAGACTGTGCACTCGCTCGATGAGTACGCTCCAGTCTTTGGAGCGGATGAGGTGGCGAAGATCAGCGACAGCACGGGCGTGGTCAGGCGCCATATAGCACCAGATCATGTATGCGCATCGGACCTGTGCTTTGCTGCAGCGCAGCGGCTGATGAGCGACCTGATGTGGACGCCAGACTCCATCGATGCGCTGGTGTTCGTCTCTCAGACCCCTGACTATAGACTGCCCCCGACTTCCTGTGTGTTGCAGAGTCGCCTGGGCATACCGCAGACGTGTGCGGCTTTTGACATAAACCTGGGTTGTTCTGGATATGTCTATGGCCTTTGGGTGGCATCGGGACTGGTGGCTGCTGGCGGCGCAAAACGTGTTCTTCTCCTCGTTGGCGATACGATCAACCGAGTGGTCTCGGGGGAGGATCGAGCCACGGCCCTGCTCTTCGGAGACGCCGGAACGGCCACCGCCGTTGAGCGAAATGTCGATGCTCCATCCATGTGGTTTGTTCTGGGAACTGATGGTAGCGGGGCAGGGAATCTCATCATACCTGCTGGCGGGTTCCGCAAGCCCGCGACAGAGTCAACAGCCGCCAGATCCCAGTGCGAAGACGGCAACGTGCGCAGTGACAATGATCTGTTTATGGACGGTGCCGAAGTGTTCGCATTCACGTTGCGTGTCGTGCCAGGCCTTGTCCGCGAGACGCTGCAACTGGCTGGATGGGCACTCGACGACGTGGATTACTGTGTGATGCACCAGGCCAATAGGTTCATCATAGACTACCTTGCCAAGCGGATGAAGCTACCCTCCGCCAAAGTCGTGAGGTCAATCGAAGGTTTTGGGAATACGAGTTCAGCATCGATCCCTCTGACGATCACACATTCTCTCGCACCCGAACTTCGGCAATCTGACAAGAGGCTGTTGCTGGTGGGCTTCGGAGTCGGCTACTCGTGGGGAGCGCTCGCGATACAGTGTGGTCATCTAGTTGCGCCCCCAATGGTACTTGTCAATGGCTCTGCTACTCCAGATGACTGATGTGAGGTAGCTATGGTGCTGAATCCCTTGGATCTGAGTGGTAGATCCTTCCTTGTGACCGGCGCATCGTCAGGCATTGGACGTGCTGTTGCCCAATTGCTCAGTCAGTTGGGTGCTCGGCTCCTGCTGGCAGCACGAAACTACGACAAGTTAGAACAGACTCGTGAGAGTCTGGAAGGCACTGGCCACAGAAGTGAGTCTTTCGATCTGTCGAAAACTGATGATATCGAATCGTGGTTAGTGAGCACAGCACAGGAGTTCGGCCGGCTGGACGGTCTGGTTCATAGCGCAGGTGTCCTCTCCACGAGCCCATTGCGCATGCTTAGCAGAGCCAGGATCGATGCGATGCTCAACGTGAACCTCATTGCCGCAATCGCGCTTACGAGAGCCTATTGCTCCCGAAAGGTGCGCACAGACCACGGTGGATCGATAGTGCTTCTGGCCTCAACCATGGGACTTGTCGGCCAGCCAGGTCGCTCAGCGTACGCGGCCAGCAAAGGAGGAATCGTTGCCCGCTGGGGATTGGCGAGCCACTCGACGTTGCCTACGGCGTCGCCTATCTTCTGGGAGACACGGGGCGTTGGGTGACCGGGACCACCTTGGTCGTGGATGGTGGCTACACGGCCCAGTGACACAGCCAGCCAAGTCGAGGGACAAGTTGAAGAACTTGATCATTGTGGGAGCCAGTGGCTTCGGACGTGAAGTGCTTGTGTGGGCCAACGATACTCTCTCAGGGCAGCCAGACTGGGCAATCGGTGGATTC
>JAKJAE010000367.1:2994-3260 GCA_022707665.1 Chloroflexota bacterium | reverse complement strand
CTCACCGCCGGGATGTCACTTGTCTGCTAATGGGTTGACAAACATCACGACTGTGGTATTCTATTTGCCAGGTAACACCCATGATCATCACGTCCAAGTTGAACCGACGAGCGCGAGCGATGCTGAACCAACCCTACTGGGTCGGCGCCTCCGTGCGTAGCTAGCGCGAGATCGCTCACAAGGATGCGAAGCCAGTCCCAGTCAGGGGCTGGCTTTTTTGCTACCTTCAGGCTTTCATCCATACAGGGACGAAAAGGAGATTCAAG
>JAKJAE010000367.1:0-2984 GCA_022707665.1 Chloroflexota bacterium | reverse complement strand
ATGGCAACCGTTGTGTGTCCTGAGTGCGAGGCAGAGATCGTGTTGGATTCCGAGGTCGAGGAGAGCGAGATCATTGTGTGCCCCGATTGCGGCGTTGAGCTCGAAGTCGTGTCGGTGGACCCGCTCAAGGTCGTTGTGGCGCCCGAGGTCGAGGAAGACTGGGGCGAGTGAGCCCCAGGACCTGGTTGAGCGCGGCTCCATCGGCGAACCGGGAGGGAATAGGATGAAGATTGGGTTTCTGTACTCGCGTAAGCGCGTAGAGGAGAAGCTGATCACGGCGGCCCTCGACGAGCGGGGTGTGGCCTACGACCGCTTCGACCCCCGCGAGCTGACGTTCGAGCTGGATGGGACGTCGCCGGGTGCGTATGACGCCTTTCTCGTGCGCTGCCTGAGCCATACCCATGCGTATTACCTGTCGCGTTGGCTGGAGGGGCTGGGCATTCCGACCGTGAGCCCGCACCGGACCATCTCGGTCTGTGGCGACAAGCTCCTGACGAGCCAGGCGCTCCAGGAAGCCGGGCTCCCGATTCCGCGCATGGCCGTGGCCTTTTCGCCCGAGTCGGGACTGGCCGCCATCGAGGCGCTGGGCTACCCCGTGGTCCTCAAACCGCTCTTCGGCTCCTGGGGCCGGCTGCTGGCCAAGGTGAACGACCGCGATGCCGCCGAGGCCCTGCTCGAGCACAAGAGCACGCTGGGCGGCTACCTCCACGAGGTCGTCTATATTCAGGAGTACGTCGACAAGCCCGGCCGCGATATCCGCGTGATGGTGGCGGGCGACGAGGTCGTCTATGCCATCTATCGCCAGTCCGAGCACTGGATCACCAACACGGCCCTGGGTGGGGAGCCTGTCCCCTGTCCCATCACCGACGAGATCGTCGCCCTGTCGGTGGGCGCGGCAAAGGCCATGGGCGGCGGGATTGTGGCGGTGGACCTGTTGGAGACCCGCGACGGCAAGCTGCTGGTCAACGAGGTGAACCACACGCCGGAGTTCCACGGGGCGCGCCAGGCCACCGATGCGGACATCGCCGGCAAGATCGTGGACTACGTATTGGCCGTAGCAGAGGGGAGGCCCCAATGATCAAGGCAGCGATTGTCGGCGCATCGGGTTATGCGGGTGGCGAGCTCCTGCGCCTGCTCCTCTTCCATCCTGAGGTCGAGGTCATGCAGATCACGTCGGAGACTTACGCCGGGCAGTACGCCTACTTTGTGCACCCCAACCTCCGCGGGCAGACGGGCCTGCAGTTTTCATCGCTGTCGGAGCTGAAGCCCGCCGATCTGCTCTTCCTTGCACTGCCGCACGGCATGGCCTGGAACCAGATCGACAGGTTTGCCGGGATGGCCGAGCGCATCGTCGACCTCTCCGGCGACTTCCGCCTGAAGACGTCGGCGGACTACGAGCGCTGGTACGAGCATCCGCATCCCCATCCCGAATGGCTCGAGCGCTTCGTCTACGGCCTTCCGGAGCTCCACCGCGCGGAGATGGCCGGCGCGAAGTACGTGAGCGGCGTGGGCTGCAATGCCACCGTGACGAACCTGGCGCTCTGGCCTCTCTACAAGCACGGCATCGTGCGCGAGACCGTCGTCGAGGTCAAGGTCGGCTCTTCTGAGGGCGGGCACGATCCCACCCCCGCGTCCCACCACCCGGAGCGTGATGGCGTCGTGCGCACCTATTCGCCCTTTGGTCACCGCCACATTGGCGAGATGGTTCAGGAGCTGGCCCTCGACCCCGCCAAGCCCGCCTTCCACTTCACCGTCACGTCCGTGGGCATCGTTCGCGGGGCGCTCGCCACCTGCCACTGCCTGCTCAAGGATCCGGCGGAGACCGGGGTCAAGGTGGATGACCGCGATATCTGGCGGCTCTACCGGGATGCCTACAGCGACGAGCCTTTCATCCGGCTGGTCCGGGCGCGCCGCGGCATCCATCGTTATCCCGAACCCAAGCTCCTCTCGGGCTCCAACTACTGCGACATCGGCTTCGTGGCCGATCCCGACGGTGGCCGGGTGATCGTGATCGCCGCCATTGACAACCTGATGAAGGGCGCCGCGGGCAGCGCCGTCCAGTCGATGAACGTGATGTACGGCTGGAACGAAAAGCTCGGGCTCGAGTTCCCGGGCCTCCATCCCATCTAAACAGGTAGTGCCGGGCACTTTCCGCAGTGCCCGGCACTTTAGTCCCCGGCACTTCGAGTTCACTTCGCGGCCCAAGTGCCGGGGAGCCTCGGAAAGTCCCCGGCACTACGGAGTGTCCGGCACTGGAGACAGGGGAGACACACATGATCGTGATCAAGGTTGGAGGCGGGGAGGGCGTCGACACGGAGCTGGTCTGCCAGGACGTCGCGGCCCTCGTGAAACAGGGCGAACAGGTGGTGTTGGTGCATGGTGGGTCTCACGAGACCAACGTCATCTCCGAGAAGCTGGGCCACCCGCCGCGGTTCGTGACCTCGATCTCGGGCCACAGCAGCCGCTACACGGACCGCGAGACGCTCGAGATCTTCGTGATGGTCACCGCAGGCAAGATCAACAAGCTGCTCGTCGAGCGGCTGCAGCAGCTCGGCGTGAACGCCGTGGGCCTCTCGGGCATCGATGGGCGCCTCCTGGAGGGCCGGCGCAAGCCTGCGCTGCGCATTCGCGAGGACGGCAAGACCAAGATCCTCCACGATGAGTTCAGTGGTGTGATCGAGAAAGTCAACCCCGGCGTGCTGAGCGCCGTGATGGGGGCGGGGTTCGTGGCCGTGGTTGCGCCCCAGGCGATCAGCTACGAGAGCGTGGCCCTCAACGTCGACGGCGACCGCGCCGCCGCGGCCATCGCTGCGGCCCTGGGCGCCGAGACGCTGGTTATCCTGACCAACGTACCCGGCCTGCTCCGCGATGTCGAGGACGAGACCAGCCTCATCCGGGAGATCCCCCGCGGGCAAGCGGAGGACTACCTGGAGCGTTATGCTGGCGGCCGGATGAAGCGCAAGGTGCTGGGGGCTACCGAGGCC
>JAKJAE010000366.1 GCA_022707665.1 Chloroflexota bacterium | reverse complement strand
CGAGGCCCCGACCCTCCCTCCACTTGGGCAAACCCCGGGTCATTCGGTAACAACTTGCCGGGCTCCTGTCCGACGTCGTAGATCATGAGCTTATCCGTCCCGAGGTCGGCCACATAGGCGTGCCGGTTGCTGAAGTCAAGAGTCACAGAGTGCGCATGGGGTTCGCGTTGTCGCCTCGGATCAGGGCCAGAGCCCACGTGCTGTACGACATCCGCAGCCTCACCAAGACTACCGTCGGCCTGAACCGGGAACACAGCAGCCGTGCCGCTTGAGTAATTCGCCACGTAGACGAAGCCGCCTTGGTTGTCAATCGTGATGTAAGCAGGCGCCTGGCCATGCGATGCCCTCTGATTGAGCAGGCTCAGACCACCCGTCGTAGCATCGACTGCAAAGGCGCTCACAGCCCCTGTGGGCGCCCCATCGTACTCGCCCAGTTCGTTCACAGAGTACAACGCCTTCTTGTTCGGATGTACCGTGAGAAAGGATGGGTTATCCGCAGGTGTGGATCCCAGTGGGCTGAGTTGGCCCGTAACGGGATCGAACCGGTACGTATAGATGCCCTGACTGCCTTTGAACGTATAGGTGCCAACATAGACGAGGATCTGGCTAGCGCTGGACTGGTTCACGGGTATCACTCCTGGTGTATAGGTAGAATGCACATCGGGCATACAGCCCGCTGCAGCTAGGCCGACAGCACAAAGTACTAGCGCCCCGGCGGTCACCCACTGGACCGGCGACGCCTTACCGGCCGTGCTTCGCCGTCTGGATCTAGTTATACGACAGGACGCCCACCGGACAAGGTGTGCCAGCTCCTCGTCGGTATGCATCTGAAACGCGGCAAGCTCAGCACGAAGCGGTCGCCGCATTCTTCCTCCTGCCACCGAATCGATCAGGTCCCAAGCGTCGCCGCCAGGAATGCGCTGACATAACCATAGATCTCGCCCCAGCGGCCATGGTCACCGGGGAAGCCGTGACCCAGTCCTCCCAAGAGAATCAGCGTTGACCTCACCCCAGCCCTGACCAAAGCAGCGTGCAGCAACTCGCTCTGGCCGGGGATCACAACTTCGTCGGCTGTGCCATGCATCAGCAGGAACGGTGGGGCTCCTTCTCTGACATAGGTAACGGGGTTCGCGCGTGCAACCAGATCAGGCCGTGTCTGGATCGGGGCACCAATGAGCTCTGACTCCGGGGAATCCGGGGCATTGTGGCCCTGCACTCCAGGGCTATCATTCATCCGGAGGAAGTCGCTGGGTCCAAACCAACTGCAGACGGCATTCACAGCACTTGACTGGTCAGGGTTCCCCAGCGCCCCTTCGAGTTCCGGCACGCCGGCCGACACGCCGAGTAGCGCGGCGAGGTGCGCGCCGGCTGACTCACCCCAAGCTGCCACGCGATGGACATCCAGTCCATACGTTTGCGCGTGAGCACGAAGCCATCGCACCGCAGCCTTGCAGTCGTGGATCTGTGCTGGAAAGATCGCCTCCTGACTCAGCCGGTAGCCAACGCTCGCTACGGCGAAACCTTCCGATACATAACGCAGGGCACGCGGATGAGCCTTATCGCCTGCGCGCCAGGCCCCTCCATGGATGTACACGATCAAGGGCAGAGGCCGGCTCCGCTCGTCAGGGAGGTACAGATCCAGACATAGCGACCGGTCACCAACCCGCGCATACTCCAGATCAAGATGCCTTTCCATTCGCAAGACCTCCTTGGGGAGCAGGGCGCAGCCCTTTTCCCGGCTTTTGGCATCAGCACCTGAACCGGCCCCCGCCCAGAGGATAGCGCAAACCTGCCCTAAGGCCATCCATCCCTTCGTTCCCGGGATGCATTTCTGCTATAATCGGCCATGCAGCCCGAGAAGGAGATCCCATGACCGAACGCCCGAACACGCCCCGAGCATTCCACGTGATGGCCAAACCTCGTGGACCAATCTGCAACCTGGCTTGCGCCTACTGCTACTACCTACCAAAGGCTCAGATGTATCCCGACAGCGATTTCCGAATGTCGGACGCCATCCTCGAGACCTTCACGCGCCAGTACATTGAAGCACAGGGAGTCCCCGAGGTGACCTTTGGCTGGCAGGGCGGCGAACCACTTCTGATGGGGATCCCGTTCTACGAACGCGCCCTTGAGCTTCAGGAACGCTATCGGCGTCCGGGTATGCGTATTGTGAACACTCTGCAGACAAATGGTACGCTCATCACGCCTGAATGGGCTGCTTTCTTTAGGGAACACAACTTCCTTGTCGGCCTGAGCCTCGACGGTCCGCAGGAGATGCACGATGCATACCGTGTCGACAGGGCCGGGCGACCAACCTGGGCCAGCGTGATGGCTGGTATGCGCACCCTCCAGGCGCACAACGTGGAATACAACATCCTCTGCACAGTGCACGCCGCGAACGCGCCCCACCCGCTGGAGGTCTATCGTTTCTTCAGAGACGAGGCTCAGGTGAAGTTCATTCAGTTCATCCCGATCGTGCGGCGCATCAACACGACGGGACACCAGGAAGGGCTCCAGGTCACCCCAAGCTCCGTGGGCAGCGAGCAATACGGCGCCTTCCTGATGGGTGTTTTCGACGAATGGGTGCGCCACGACGTGGGACAGGTTTTTGTTCAGATCTTCGACGTCGCGCTCGCAGCGTGGACCGGACAGCGCCCTGGCCTATGTGTCTTTGAACCCGTATGTGGGCTTGGCCTGGCAATGGAGCACAACGGTGACGTCTATTCCTGCGACCACTTCGTGGAACCGCGTCACTTCCTGGGCAACATTGAAGAGACGCCGCTCATTGACCTCGTTACGTCCGAACAACAGCGCCAGTTCGGCAGGGCTAAGCTCGACACGTTACCCGCACAGTGTATGAGCTGTGACGTACGCTTCGTCTGCAACGGGGCTTGCCCCAAGGATCGTATCCTGACCACATCGGAAGGTGAACCGGGACTCAGCTACCTCTGCGCGGGCTACAAGGCATTCTTCCACCACATCGATCGTCCAATGCGGATGATGGTCGAGGAGGCCAATGTCATGGCCCGGATCGCCGCCGAGGATGCCGCTTGGGAACACGCCCTCGCCTCGACCGGTCGCAATGATCCCTGCCCGTGTGGCAGCGGGAAGAAGTTCAAACACTGCCACGGCCGGCCCAGATAACGAAAGCGGGGCAGATCCTACAGGATCGGCCCCGCATAGTTATGCTGTCCTCCTAGGCAAGCAGCAGGTACGGCTCCTCGACCATCTGCTTGATGGCCTGCAGGAATCGCGCTGCGGGAGCACCGTCGACCAGCC
>JAKJAE010000365.1 GCA_022707665.1 Chloroflexota bacterium | reverse complement strand
GGCTCGCTGGACCGTGGATCGAACGATGCAGCAGGTTGTAGGGCGGCTCTCCAGAGCCGCCCGCCGGATGGCCGAGACAGGAGTCCCAGCCTACATCAGCGTTTCGACCGCGCTGCTGCCGCGCGATAGCCCCCCCTTTGTGTTTTCCCCCAGCCGGTTCGCCCGCTGGAGGGAGGGAGCAGAACATCAATCCATGACGCTGGATAGCTCGAGAAGGCGCATGTCCAGGGGGCGCAGCTTCGCTACCGCATCGGCCAACGGGAACGGCTCGAGCTGGCTGCCGCGCAGGGCTGCCATGTGACCACTCTCACCGGACAGCAGGTGTTCCACCGCGAATGCGCCCATTCGCGTGGCCAGCAGGCGGTCAAACGCCGATGGGCGGCCACCGCGCTGCACGTGACCCAGAACCGTGACGCGCACGTCGAACCCAAGGTCATCCTTGTACGTGTGCAGGTATTCCTCGACCGCCCTGGTGCCGGGCTTCCATCCCTCGGCAACGACCATGATGCAATGGTGCTTTCCGTGAACGTAGGCTTCCGACACGGCAGCAGCAATCTCCTCAACCGGAGGCCCCGGTCTTTCGGGAACCATGATCATCTCGGCGCCGCCCGCAAGGCCGCTGGCGAGCGCCAGGTAGCCGCAGTCCCGGCCCATCACTTCGATCAGGAACGCGCGCTGGTGCGAGGAAGCCGTGTCCTTGATCCGGTCGATCGCATCCAGGATGGTGTTCAGCGTGGTGTCAACGCCGACAGCCATATCGGTGCCGTTGATGTCGTTGTCGATCGACGCCGGTATGCCGTAGGTGGGCAGCCCCATCTCATTGAGCGCCAACGCGCCCGTCAGCGATCCGTTGCCGCCAATCACGACCAGACCCTCGATGCCGTTCTGGTGCAGGTTCCGTAGAGCCGTTCTCCGCACCTTCATGTCTTTGAACTCCGGGCACCGTGCCGTGCCCAGGATCGTGCCGCCGTACCCCATCTTGCCGCCCACATCGCGGCTGGTCAGCGGGCTGATCTCGCCGTTGATCAGGCCGCGGTATCCCCACCGCACGCCATACACCTCAACACCGTGGGCCAGGGCCTGCCGTGTGACCGACCGGATCACGGCGTTCAAGCCCGGACCATCCCCCCCACTCGTAAGGACCGCTATCGCTTTCACCCTATCCTCCTGATCAGCGCCAGAGCCACGTCGGAATGCTGACCGCCGCCGATTGTAGCGGGTGTGGCCACCTTGGCAAGCACAGGCGCGATGGGTCGCGCCGCGACGTGGCGCAGAGCTGCGCGAAGCGTGCATCCAGTGCTCACGGTCAGGCCCCCCAGTACCACCGCAGTGACCGCGAGCTGAGCGCCCGCAACTGTGAGCTCACCCATACCTTACCCTCCTCCAGGTACGCCATACCGTCCCGGCGTCAGCATACGGTGCCCTAGCGGCGTGTCAAGCAGCCGTTGTGTGGAAGCCCGCGAAACTTTACGCTTGACAGATTTCGTATCGCCGCTATAATATTACGCGTAAGTACATTACACACAGAGCGCGACAGATAAACCGGATCCGAGTGGACTGGAGACCGTGGAGGGCAGAGAGATGAGCGAGGAAGAGAAGATTGCGGTAGAGGTAACACTGAACCCTGAGAAGGAACCAGAGGGCGAGGTGCCCGTGGTGACGCCGGCGGCGGGCTCCGCGGGAGAGAGCCAGGCGCAGAGCACGCCCAAGAAGCCAAGGCCGGCGCGCACGTTGAAGGACGCAATCGAACAGGTTGAGGTCTTCAGCGCAGCGGTGAGCGAAGCATTGCAGGGCCGCGGCAACGTCGTGATGGTGCGTGTGAACGACGAGGCGCTTAAGCACCTCGACATGCTGATAGACGCTGAGGTCACCAAGAGCCGCTCGGAAAGCGCCGCGTTCCTCATCAACGAAGGCATCGCGGCCAACCAGGAGCTCTTCGGAAAGATCAGCGTCATCACGCAGAAGATTGCAGAGTTGCGCGACCTGCTGCGGCAGGAGGTCGCCCACTAGCCCAAGGAAGAGCCCAAGGCCTGAACGTCTGGCAGTGCAGTACGCCAGACAGAGCGCGAAACGGCTAGATGAGAAAGATCGGGAGGTATGCGATGAGCGAGGTGCATGTTTCGGAGCAAGAAAGCAAGGATGCGGCGACCTCGGAGGTTGCTGAAGCCGTGGTCGCGGTGGTGAATGAGACCGTGAAGTTCGTCGATGCGTTGGGCAAGGCCATCGTCGTGGCGGCCCAAGACATCTCGAACCTGGTGGTGATCAAGGTCGATGGCAAGACGCGCGAGCAGCTCGACATGTTGGTGGACGCAGGGGCGGCGAAGAGCCGCCGTGATGCGGCAACGAGGCTTCTGGCCGAGGGCATCCGGGCCAAGAGCGAGACCTTCGACAGGATCCAGCAGACGCGCGCGCAGATCAACGAGCTCCGGGAGCAGGTTCGCGCGATGGTGAAGGCGCCAGCAGCCTGACCGGGCGGCCCGGCAGGCAAAGGAAAAGGGGAAGTCCACGGATGGACTTCCCCTTTTCTATTGTGGCGGAGAGGGAGGGATTTGAACCCTCGGAGCCTTTCGGCTCACGCGCTCTCCAGGCGCGCGCATTAGGCCGGACTATGCTACCTCTCCAACGCGGCGCGCATTATAACACGCGCTCCCCATTCTGACAACAGCGACTCAGAGCTATCGCATCAGGGCACAGCCATGGAACAAAACGGCCCTCGCATGCAGCGAGGGCCGTATGGATGCGCTCGACGTTACGCGACAGCCGCCGAAGGCTTCAGCACGGGTTCCGCGGCATCCGGAACACTGGCAGGAGGCTCCTTCTTGCGCTCGGGGAGCGCACGCCCCCCCATCACGGCCTCGAACTCCTCAGCCGACAGCGTCTCAAGATCTAGCAGCGCTACCACCACCCGGTCGAGTTCGTCACGATGCTCGCGCAGGGCGCCTTTCGCCCGCTCGTAGGCATCCGTCACGAACTGCCGGACCTCGTCATCGATCTCCTGCGCCAGGGCCTCGCTGTAGTCACGCTGTTCGCCGATCTCCTTACCGAGGAAGACGAGCTCCTCCTTGCGGCCATAGACCAGGGGCCCGAGCTTGTCGCTCATCCCATAGCGCATGACCATCGAGCGCGCCAGCTTCGTCGACTTGTCCAGGTCGTCCGAGGCGCCGGTGCTGATCTCATTGAACACGATCTCCTCAGCCGCGCGCCCACCGAGCATCTTGGACATTTCCTGCTCCATCTTGCTGCGCTGAATGATGTAGCGGTCTTCGTCGGGCAGCGTCAGCGTGTAGCCACCGGCCATTC
>JAKJAE010000364.1 GCA_022707665.1 Chloroflexota bacterium | reverse complement strand
TGCAAGACAAAGGGAGCTTCGGTCTGTCTGAGGGCCTTCCGCAACCAGTGGATGTGTACATCCAGCGTGCGTGTGTCTCCCATATAGTCGGTCCCCCAGACGTCCTTCATCAGTTGCTCCCGGGTGATCATCTGGTCAGGCGACTCGAGAAACACAAGGGCCAGGTCTGCCTGGGTGCGTGTAATGGGCACCTGTTGGTCTTCCCAGATGAGGTACCGATTTTCCAGGTCCAGACGCAGCCCGCGCCATGCAACAGTCTCTCGAGGGCCAGAAGGGATGATGCGTGCCAGATGGCGCAGCAGTTGATGCCCGGAAATGGGATAGTGCAGGTGGCCGTTGGCCCGCGGCATCTCGTCGGCGTCTGCATCCTTCCCCAGGAGGATGAAGGTTGCTACCGGGCGCCCGGCAAAGCTCTCGAAAAAGCGGTGGATGTCAAAACGGATGGATGGAGCATCGACGAGGACCAGGTCAGGCGTGCCCTCTTCGATGGTCTGCAGGGCTTCGCGGCGCACTGCTGCAACCACGACCTGATAGCGTTCCTCAAGGGCCGGGCGGAGTTGCTGCTCTACTGAACGTAGAGCGACCACAAACAGGACCTGCTGTCGATGCACAAGTACCGTCCTTATCTTCGCGAAGGCGCCCTTGCTGGCAGGCTGTCCCTCATCTATACGGATCAAGTGACCTGTCATGCAGAGCGATGAACCCTGCCCCGCCAAAGACGATGAGTGATGTGCTAAACGTACAGGACCAAGGATCCGATTGTCAAGTATACTTAAGTGTGTTGAGGGGACAAATCATTGCTGTCTCACCGCGAGATCCTGAGACGTTCGCGGCTCCATTTGAATGCAGGAACGGACCTGATCTCTTACACGATTACGTGTTGTATCGTGGGAGTCTTCGTGGCCCAGGAGCGCTTGGAGGGCCTGATGCATGTCGCATTTCTGAACCCACAGGGGAATTTCGATCCATTGGATAGCTACTGGAGCGAGCATCCGGACTTTGGTGGCCAGCTTGTCTACGTAAAACACCTTGCTCTCGCTCTTGCGGCGAAGGGACACACTGTTGATATCCTTACCCGCCAGATCCACGATCCCCAATGGCCCGAGTTCAGTAGGCCTGAAGACCGTTACATTGAGAACCCCAATGTCCGCGTATTGCGGTTGCCTGCGGGTCCTCCAATCTTCCTGCGCAAGGAGCTCCTTTGGCCCCACATTGTGAACGATTGGGTTCCCAACATCATTCGCCACTATACGCGGGCAGGTAGCTTCCCTGACGCTCTGACAGCGCACTATGCGGATGGTGGTATCAGTGGCGTGTTGCTCGCTGAGAAACTCAACGTTCCCTTCACCTTCACGGCGCACTCTCTGGGCGCGCAGAAGATGGAGAATGCTGGTGTGACGCCTGAGAATCTGCTGGAGATGGACGGGCACTATAACTTTGCTTGTCGTATCCTCGCCGAACGACTCAGCATGAACCGGTCGGCCCTCATCATCACCAGCACGCGTCAGGAGAGGTTTGAGCAATACGCGCATCGTGTCTACCGCGACGCTGTCGATGTGCACGACGACCGTCGCTTTGCCGTGATCCCTCCCGGAGTGAATCTTCGTGTTTTCGACCGCGCGGCGAGCGAACCTGACGAGACCGCAACCCAGGCACACATCCGGGCCATGCTGGCCCGCGATCTAGCCTCCGACCGGCAAGAGCTTCCGGCCATCATCGCATCCAGCCGCCTCGATCCCAAGAAGAACCATATCAACTTGGTTCGGGCCTATGCAGAGGAGCCTGCCCTCCAGGCCCGCGCGAACCTGGTGCTCTTCACGGGGGCCCTCAACGATCCCTTCCGGCAAGACCGCGGCGCCGAGGCCGAGGAACGGGCTGTGTTGGAGGAACTCCGGAAGGTGGTTGATGGTCGCGGCCTCCAGGGCAAGGTGAGCGCATTTGCCCTTCGTGGTCAGCCGGCGCTGGCCGCCGCTTACCGCTTTCTCGCCGGCCGGGGATCGGTGTTTGCCCTCACTGCGCTCTACGAACCGTTCGGCCTGGCTCCTCTGGAAGCTGCAGTTGCGGGCTTGCCGCTGGTGGTGACGCGCAACGGTGGTCCAAGCGAGAGCCTGAGCGATGGCGGGACGGACTTCGGCGTGTTGGTCGATCCGACGTGCCCGCGTGACATTGCCCGAGGGCTGCTAAGCCTTTTCCAGAGCCATGATGTCTGGTCAAGGTATGCGCAGCTTGGTCGGCAGCGCGTCCTTGACTGCTTCACATGGGATCGGACCGCGGAGGGGTATGTGAATCACCTTGAGGCTATCATTGTTGACCCCAACGCGCACCGGTGCAGGAAGCAGCTCCCGTTGTATCCCTTCCTACGTAGCGAGGGTCTATCGGGCCCTGTCTTGGCGAGCAGGACGTCCAGGCTTGAAGAATTACATCGGCTGTACTTTGGCAATGACGTTGACGACTCACCTGGCGACGAGCTGGCGTCAAGCGCTCAATCGGGCCAACAGGGGCGGTAGGAGCTTCGCCCAGTCGTACGCCTCGACGTAGGCCCGTGCGCGGGCTCCCCAGTCAGCGCGGGCATTCGGGTCACGCGCAAGCTTGATGCAGGCCCTGGCGAAGCTGAGCGGCGAATCGGCCAGGACCATTGCGCGCTCTGGCTCAAGGAAGCCTTCGGCAGCCAGGGATGTCGCCACGATAGCTTTCCCCAACGCTGTTGATTCCAGCAGCTTGAGCCGCGTGCCACCGCCTACAAGTAGCGGGATAACGTAGACGGCTGCGGCCCGGATGTAGGGGCGGGTGTCAGCAAGCCCCCCGGTGATCGTGATGCCCGGACGGTTGCGCAGCGCATCGAGTCGCCGGTGGGGACGGCGGCCCACGATGTAGAAGTGCGCTTCAGGCAGCTCTGCCTGAATCCTTGGCCACACCTTGTTGGTGAACCAGAGGACCCCGTCCACATTGGGCCGGAAGTCCATCGTTCCTGTGAACACGAACGCGGGTTGAGCCAGGGCCATCGGGGCGGCCTCGGTTTCGTCTATGGCTATCTCGGGTGCCGCAAACTCCGTCACGTCGATTCCGTTGGGGATCACTAAAGGGTCCAGTCCGGGCACTATAGCCCGCAGTGCGGCTGCATCGGCTGTGGAGACCGCAAGGGTCAAGTCAGCGCGTGCACAGACCGTAGCCTCATAGCGTCGAAGGCGGCGCCATTGTATCGACGAGTACATAGCTCCGGCCCATCGTAGCGGCCTGCACCAGTCGGATCTTGCCGCACGCTGCTGCAATAGGTACTCACAGTTGTGGTCATCGAACGCGA
>JAKJAE010000363.1 GCA_022707665.1 Chloroflexota bacterium | reverse complement strand
CCAAAATAGACACCCGGCGAACGAATCAACTGGCTGACTACTACACGCTCTGTACCATTAATGATGAACGTTGCGTGCTCGGTCATCAGCGGGAGATCTCCGAGGAAGATCTCCTGCTCAACGATCTCGCTGGTCTCGCGATTGACAAGGGCAACTTTCACCGAGAGCGGGCTGGCATAGGTGAGATCCCGCTCCAGGCACTCCTGCTGATCATGCTTCGGCTCGCCGAACTCATAACGCAGATCGAAACCGGCTTCCTCGGCATTCTTGCCGGGCAGGTAGAGACTCAGCAAGCCATTGAAACTGTTGATCGGTGAGATCTCATCGAAGAGCTCGTATAGACCCTCTGTCTGCAGCCACTCATAAGACTGCAGTTGCATCTCTACGAGACCGGGTAACTCCAGTGCGCTAGGAATGCGTGCGTATGACTTAACGCCAGTATATGCTAATGCCATTCTCCACCCTTCCTCCTCGGATGTTGCAGAAATCCCCGAGTGCGTGATTGGGGCATACTATGTCGACACGTGCATCTGTAAGGCCGGCGACAATAGACAGGGTAGTATACCATGATGACGTTGAACGTCAAGCAAGTCGAGGCGTCAGGAGCAACCACCCGAGCGCGGACGAACAGGCGCCCGGCGGCCATGTGCCGGAGCACCGGCACATATCCCGCGCGGATCGGACGACGATCAGCTACTGACACCCCAGGCAATCACAGAGAAGCCAGAGGGTGGCTCGACCCCTTGGGGAGTAAGCAAGAGCTCAAAAGGCTGTTCAGCACCTGAACTGAGTTGCCCCTCAACGTCGAGCACCAACTGGCGATATCCAACGACATCGCCGTTGGCGTTATAGATGGTAACGACTACCACCACACGGCTCACAGATTGGCCGTTCCCATTGGTCACTGTGCCGCGCACTCTGTACTGTGGTCCCGAAATGGCACCCTCCGCCCCGCTCACCACCAACGGTAGAAAACCTGCTGTGATGGGGCTGATCTCCTCAGCTCGCAACAGGCGCACCTCAGCCGCGGTAGCCCCGTCGGGTGGAGCGCGGAACAGCAGCGAAAAGGGAGCACGTGCCTCTGGCTGCAGAATGTCGGCAGCAGCAAGGGCACGAGCCGTAGCTAATGGAGTGCCATCGGGTGCGGTCAGGACAACCTCGACCTGCAGGTTGGTGATCGCGCCGCCGGTTGTGTTCAGCACCTCACCCATGACCCACAGGCCCCCTACCGGAGTGCGGTACAGGCTCACCCCTGCTGTCGTCACGGGCAGCGGGGTGGGCGTAGGAAGTAACACATTGCCCTCGGGTACCAACAGGGAGTCATCCACCGATGACTCTTCGAGCTCAAGGGGGATGATCAGCGTCTGTCCGATCCGCAGAAAGGCTGAGGCATCCAATGCGTTAACACGCACCAGTGCATCTACCGTAACACCGTAATCCAGGGCGATGCCCAGGAGTGTGTCGCCACTGGCAACGACGTGGATCACTGGCGTTGGCGTTGGGGAGGGTGTGAACGTAGGTGTAGGCGGGATAGGCGTCAGATAGATCTGCGGAGAGATCGTAGGGGTTGCTAATCCGCGTGCCACTGTCGGACCTGACGTCGGGATAGCCGTAGGCGGCGGCGTCAGAATCGCATTGCATCCAACAAGCAAGGGCAGGACGAGGTACAACAGCGCAGCACAAACCCTGGCACCACTGGACCCCCAACGCCGCCTGACTCCAGTCACATAGTCGCTCACGAGCTGATTATACCACCTGGGTCAGCCGTCAGCGGTAGGGTGAGTCTCGGCCAGGCGCTCGGCACCTACAGCGGACAATGCGGCACTCTCATCACTCGACTGATCGAGGGCCCGGCGCCGAAACAGGTGAATCCCTCCCAGGCACAGCCACGGAAGTCCAAGGGCAAGGACCAAGAACGGTACTTCTGGCAGGTAGCCTGGCCCCCCAAAACGATCCAGGTTATAGAGGACCAACGCCAGGGATGTCCAGACAACCAGGAAGTTGGGAATCGCCTCTCCAGCATGCAGCAACCCGAGGCCGGGCATCCTACGCCGGGTGACCGGCCACAAAAGGTTACAGCCCATATGACCCAACTGATCCTCAAGCACATGGGCCGCATATCCCAGAAAGGTCAGAATGCCGCTCAGCCACCCGACCGCCGGGCCGGCCGTCAGAGCACCCAGCACGCCAATGACGGCACCAGCAGCTACAGCGAGGAGCAGACTATGGGTCCAGCGATGGTGCCAGTCGAGGAAGTTGACGATGAGCCGGTCAGACTCTCGCGTGAAGGTGAACGTGGGACCCGTGAACCCGTCGATGACATAGTCACGATCGTACGGAGCGACCAGATCAAAAGCGAGGGACCGCTCCACTACAGGTGCCCCGAGTTCAGAGCCGGGGAGGTCAATACCGTTCGTGTTAACCAGAGGGCCCAATCGAACGTACAGCCTGCCCCCGCGCTCGCCCATTCCCGCATCAGAGGCGGACACGAAACTGACGGTATAGCGTCGCCAGAGGTCGCGGCCCATCTGCACTGTGTGTGTGATGACCCGAAACGGTCGCCCTGTCTCAAAGGCCGAGCGCATGGCTCGGACAAGCGCCTCGGCGATGGACTCCGCGGCCTGGAGAGCCGCCACGTCATCGTGCACCGGCCCAGGGTCGATCTCCGCATCGTATTGATCAAAGTAGCGGACGAAACGGAAGTCAAGAAGGTCGGGCAGCAATCCACCGACTCCGCCCAACACGGGCAACAATGAACCCTCACGGGCGAGAGCAACGACTTGTGGAAGACAGGTTGCCAGGGCAACCCCGGTGAGGAAATGCGCGATACCTTTCATAGTGCGGACCACGCTCCCGGCTCTAGACGATCTTGGGCCATTGTAGGACGCAGCAATAGGAGAGCAAGAAGGGCCAGAGGCGTTCATCCACCAGGGGGCAACCCACACAGAGCTGCGGCGTCTTGCTGAATCGGTCATTCCTGGGATACTAGACGCGTGCATCCCAGACTTCACAGATGGTACACAATAGGTCCCCTGCTACTCCTCGCCTTCGGCCTTCGTGTCTGGGGCGTGGCGGACCACAACATCTGGTGGGACGAAGGTATCGGGATCTGGCTGGCGCGTATGCCGCTATGGGATAGCGTAGCGTGGACAGCCGGAGACGTACATCCCCCCCTCTACTATCTATGCCTCCACATCTGGCGCTCACTTGCCGGCGAGGGGGAATTCAGCCTGCGATTTCTCTCGGTGATCCTCAGCCTGCTCACAGTACCGCTGATCTACCAGCTCGGGAAAATGCTCGGCGGATCAGAGACCGGCTT
>JAKJAE010000362.1:249-3350 GCA_022707665.1 Chloroflexota bacterium | reverse complement strand
TCGGTGATCGAGAGCGCTACCATCACGATCGGTGTTGCGCCCGATAGCGCCTTTGAGGTCGTGGCAAATACGCTTCAGCAGGCTCGCAGCGCCATCTCGGTGGAAGTCTATAGCCTCAGGCACCCCACCCTGATCCAGATGCTGGTGGACAAGGCCCAGCACGGCGTGAACGTGAGCGTGCTTCTTGAGGGTGATCCCGTCGGCTTGGGTGTCACCTCGCCTGAGTGGCAGACTGAACTCTATGCGTGCAGAGAGCTGGAGGCTGCGGGGGGTGCCTGCTGGTTCATGGTGCACGACCCGGAGGCCGGACATTTCCAGCGGTATCTCTATCTCCACGCCAAGTTGATCATAGTCGATGGTACCTGGGTCGTCGTGAGCACGCAGAATCTGACGCCTGATGGGATGCCGGCCGACGACAAAGCTAACGGCACGTACGGTTCTCGAGGCATCGTGCTGGTGACCGACGCGCCTTCGGTTGTCCAGAGGGCATCGCAGGTGTTTGCGCTGGACCTGGATCCCGATCAGCACGGCGACCTGGTGCGTTGGAACACAATCGACGACCCCAAATACGGACCTCCCGATGAGTCGCTCGTCAACCTGGAGGAAACCGACGGCGTTAGTTACACGGCGACATTTTCCAGACCGCAGGTGTTCGTGGGGGCTATGGAGTTCGAGGTGGCGACTGCGCCTGAGGCTTCGCTGCGTCGCTCGGATGGCCTTCTGGCACTGCTGCAGCGGGCCGGCAGCGGCGACGTGGTCATGGTCGAGCAACTGTACGAAGTGCTCGAATGGGGCACGGCGACGGAACCGCTGATGAACCCGCGTCTGCAGGCGTACGTGGAGGCGGCACAGCGCGGCGCGGCTGTGCGCATCCTCTTGAATGGGCGCAGTTTCATCGATGGGGCCAGTGTGGATCAGGACGCGGCCCTTACGATCGCCTACCTGAGGTCATTGGCGCGGGCACAACGTCTGGATCTTGCTGCTGCGCTTGGCAACCCCACGGGCGATGGAATCCATAGCAAGATGGTGCTTGTCGACCTGCAGGACGAGGGCCGCACCATACACGTCGGGTCCATCAACGGTAGCGAGGCATCGAACAAGGTCAACCGGGAACTCGCGATACAGTTCGGTTCGGAAGCCGCGTTTGATTATCTCCAAACCGTCTTCGAGTCTGATTGGTGGCGTGCCAACCCTGTGTTTTTGCCAGTGACCCTGCGCGCCTACACGGCTCCTCGACCCCCTGCGGCGTACGTCGTTGTCAGCGAGGTCGCCTACAGTGTCAGTACTGAGGCGGAGTGGATCGAACTCTATAACCCGACGGCGGCGACGGTCAGCCTGCAAGGCTATTGTCTCGGCGATGCCGAAACGCGTGCGAGTTACGAACCCATGTTTGCGTTCCCTGCGGGTACCACGATCACGCCCGGCGGAACCCTAGTCGTCGCCGTAAATGCTATCGAGGTACCGGAGGCTGCCCTGGAGTTCTACGAGAGTACTGCGACGGTGCCTAACATGGTGGTCTATCCCGCTTGGGGCACGTCCGCGTATCCTCTGGGCCTCCGGAACGCAGGAGACCAGGTCCTGCTTCTGGGTCCAGGTGAACGCGTTGTCGATGTTGTCGTATGGGGAGATGCCACGTATCCGGGCGTCGTGCCCCACCCTGGGGTTCTGACAATCGGTGCGTCTCTGGAGCGCTTCCCTGCGGGCCAGGACACGGATGATTGCGCAGCTGACCTGCGCGAGCGTTACCCCCCTACCCCGGGCGAAGTTCCGCACCAGTGAGTTGTGACAACTGCTACCACCTGCAGATCATAGCGGCATCCGGTCTGTGGGGCGCACGTCGAAGTGACACTCGAGGATTGTGCGTCTGAACCACGTTGTGTGCTTCGATGGTATACTCAGGCGATGACCAAGAGACAGAAACAGGTCCTTATCGTCATGGCCATGGTAGACCTACTCGTTGTTGTGGGTCTTGGTGCCTATGCCCTGGCACATCGAGGGTTGTCGCCTGGCACCAGTGCCGCCAGGGAGACGCCTTTGCCCCGGCTATCGCCTTGTGTGGCGTTCCTGCTAGAGAGTGCGGAACGCGCCGGTTGGACTGCCCGGGTGTCTGAGAGCGATACTACCGTCCTCTACGAAGTCACGATGGCCGCATCTCAGGCTGCATTTGCAACCGAGGCTGACAGCCAGGCTGGCAGCCAGGCTGACGCGGTCTGGTCTGTCCTTGACTCACTCTCTCCCGAGTACGCTGACGTCTGTGGTCGATGGGAGACGGTTGTTCTGAACGTCATTGTGGCGAATGGCGCAGGATCTTCTGGCGCCGTCACGGCTGAACTGCAAGCTGTTGCCCTGGCGCGATGGCTTCAGGGGACGCTATCGGACTCCGAGCTTGCCGCACAGACGCGCTACCGTTCGGCTGTTACTGCTTTGCCTCAGGTGCTGAGCCGCTAGAAGTCCACGAAGTAACTGAACGCGGCCCGGTCGATGAGGTCCTTGCTCAGTGTGGCCGGGACGCTCAGGTAGTTTGCGATGTCGATGATCTGATCGAGCAGGTCACGGGCGTGGCACGCCCTTGGGGGGCGCTTGGGCTTGATGTAGTGTTCGCGGATCAGGTACGCCAGAGCAGGCTCTGAATACGGTATGCCTTTTGCCTCTGCGGCACGCTTGAAGATCTCGGCGAACTCCTCCCAACTTGGATCGTGGACCTCGATCTTGTGGCGAATGCGGCGCAGGAAAGCCTCATCGACCAGCTCGCGGGGCTCCAGGTTGGTCGAGAAGACGATGAGCACCTCAAACGGTATCTCGATCTTCCTACCTGTGTGCAAGGTCATAAAGTCAATCCGCTTTTCGAGGGGAACGATCCAGCGGTTCAGCAGATCAGCGGGTCGCACTGTCTGGCGCCCGAAGTCGTCGATCAGGAAGATGCCGCAGTTGGCTTTGACCTGGTAGGGAGCTTCGTAGAACTTGTAGTCCTGGTTGTAGACAAGGTCAAGGCCGTCCATCGTGAGCTCTCCTCCCACGACGATGAAAGGACGGCGGATCTTCACCCAACGCGCGTCGCTCCGGGTCGGTTGGCTATCCTCCGCTGGCACGTGGTTCACGTC
>JAKJAE010000362.1:0-234 GCA_022707665.1 Chloroflexota bacterium | reverse complement strand
ACCCTCGACCTCAACGGCATAGGGGATGTAGATGTCGCCTTCCATCAGCAAGCTTCCTATGGCCTCAGCGATGGATGTCTTGCCGTTTCCAGGAGGGCCAAACAGGAAGATCGAGCGTCCCGAGTTGATCGCGGGCCCTATCTGCTCGAACGTGTTCTCGCTGAAGACCAGGTGCGCAACCGCCTTGCGGAGCTGGC
The DNA here is from genome assembly GCA_022707665.1 of Chloroflexota bacterium. Lineage (GTDB taxonomy): Bacteria > Chloroflexota > Anaerolineae > B4-G1 > SLSP01 > PWVB01. Next base: position 37 of record JAKJAE010000362.1, on the reverse strand, counting down.
GCTGATGTACGACGACATCGCGCAGTCCCTGTTGCTG
>JAKJAE010000361.1 GCA_022707665.1 Chloroflexota bacterium | reverse complement strand
CCACGATCCGGTCGCCGCCGCGATCTTCTGCACGCCGCAATCGGTTGACCTATCCGTCATCAATGGGCGGATCGTAGTTGAGGACGGGCAGGTGCTGAGCCTCGACCTCCCTACCCTGGTCGAGCGCCACAACGCGTGCGCTCGCCAACTGAACGCTAGCGCTTTGTAGGCCATTGGGGCGGGACAGCGAGGGCGAATGGAGCAGATAGCGGGTCGCTACGGGCCAAATCGTATGCTCGTCGCGCTAAGTCACATCAGCCAGGTGATCTCGCGTGTACGGCATGACGCCGATCGGTTGCTACGCGAAATCACAGCGACCATCCATGACGAGTTGGGCTATGACGTGGTATGGGCTGCCGAACTCGCCCACGACGGCATCGTCCTGCGCGCTGCCTGCGAGGGCCAACAGGACATGGCCGGGATCCTCAATGCCCCTCCCCCATGCCTGATGTCGCAGGTTTTGGCTGCCGCCGAACAGGCGCGCCCCAGGCTGGCCCATAGTGCCGACCTCGGCCTGGACCGGGCAGCCAGAGCGTCAGGACCGGCCGCGATACTTCCGGCTCCGATCGGACAGAACCTCACCTTCGCCCTCGTTGTGGTCAAGGGCGCCGGCCAGACGTTTGAGGCGGAAGAGATCAGCCTGCTTCAAGAGACGGCCAACGACGCAGGATTCGCCCTCGACGCCATCGAGGCTGCCAGGCGGACACAGATGGCGGAGGAAGCCCTCAGGATCTCCGAGGACCGTTTCCGACGCCTGGCTGAGCACGCCACCGTGGGTATCGTTCTCATCCAGAACGATCTCTACCGTTACGTCAACCCGGCTTTTGCCCAGATGTTCGGCTATGATGCACCACGTGACATCATCGACCGGCTCGGTCCTCTCGATCTGACGGCGCAGGAGAGCCGGCCCTTGGTAGCCGAGGCCATCGAGAAGCGTGTTCTGGGTCAGATCCGGGCTGCGAGCCTGCAGTACCGGGGCTTACGTCGTGACGGAAAGACCTTCGACGTTGAGGAACACGGTGCACGGACGGTCCACGCGCAACGACTGGCCGTCATAGCCACGATTCTCGACGTGACTGCACGCGAAGCGTCTCGCCGGCTCGAGAGACTGGCCGCCGCAGGACTCGCGCTCTCCGCAGCACAGACCCCGCAACAGGCCCTCGACATGGCCGTGGAGCAGCTCCCCAGCATTCTCCCGTGTGATGCGACGTGCATTGTGCTCCTTGATCACGACACCGCTCACATCGGCGCCATATCGGCGGCTCCCGGAACCCAGAGCATCGTGGCCGATCTTGTCAGCGCAAGGGCTCCATGGGGAGAGATTGCGGCCATCGATCCCGTCATCAAAACGCGCGACACCGTGGTCCTCGATGCCGTCCGGCTTTCTGCTGCGGATCAGCAGGAGTCAGCAGCCAGATCATTTGCAGGTGCGCCCCTGGTTGTACGCGGGGAGGTCTTTGGTTGCCTCTGTGCTGAGGCCATCGCAACCGAACAGTTCAGTGAAGAGGACGGCAGGCACCTCCGGCTGTTTGCTGATCACGTAGCCGCTACACTGCAGCATCTGCGCCTGGTCTCTTCACTCGAGACCGAACGCAACCGCCTGCGGTTGCTTAACAGGCTATCGCACGCTTTGGCGGAGACGTTACAGGTACAGGAGGTGGCAGCGCGGGCATTGGCCCAGATTGGGGGAATCCTCAAATCGGAGATCAGCCTGCTCTTTCTGTGGAATGCCCCGACGAAGGTGCTGACGCTCGCCGGCGCTGAGGGCATCGATGCGGCGTCTGCAGCGTTGCTCGCCAAGCACCTGGCGGATGCCGGACCGGACCTCGCCGACCAGATCGAGGAATGGCATCCTGCTGGCGGCACAGGACCTGCGCCCTGCCGCACCATCATGAACGTCCTCGGTCACAACGACGACCTGCAGGTTCTGGATGTCCCGCTTGAGGCCCACGGAGAGTTCGTGGGCGTGCTATCTTTCGCATCGCGGAGTACGCGCGGGTTCGATCCCGACGACACGGCACTGGCTGCGGCGCTGGCCCCTCCAGTGGCGTTAGCCCTGCAAAACGCGCGTTTTTACGAGCGCGCCGAGAGCCAGGCACAGGCCATGGCTTCAGCGTTGCGACGGCAAGAAGAGCTTGATCGGATGAAGGACGAGCTCATCCAGAACGTCTCTCACGAACTCCGTACGCCCCTTGCGTTGGTGATGGGCTATGCGGAGATGTTGGCATCGGGACGCCTCGGAGAGCTGGCAGCCGAACAGGCTGATGCGATGGACATCATCGTCAGGCGCAGCCGCATGTTGCGAAGCCTGGTCGAAGACATCTCGCTGCTCTGGCACCTCGAGCGCAGGATCGAGGACTTCGAGCCGGTCAACCTTCAGGAGACGGTCAGAACAGCCGTCTCTGATTTCCAGGCCCAGGCGTCATCCAGAGGTCTCAGCATCACCGCAGACACACCGCCGACACCGGTCACCGTGCTCGGTGTCCCCCTGCAATTGCGCAGGGTGCTGGATAACCTCATTGGGAATGCCCTGAAGTTCACGCCGTCGGGCGGAAGCATCAGCGTTACGCTCACAAGCGACGGCCAGGCGGCAACCATAGGGGTCACGGATAGTGGGATCGGCGTGCCCAAGGAGCACCTGGAGCAGATATTCGAGCGGTTCTACCAGGTTGACGGCAGTTCAAAACGCAAGTACGGCGGAACCGGGCTGGGCCTGGCGTTGGTCCGGGCCATAGTCGAGCGCCACCGTGGCACGATCCGGGCTGAGAGCCCCGTTTTCGATTGTCAGGAGCGCCCCGGAACTCGCATCATCTTTCATCTTCCACTGTGGGAAGCGCCAAACGATACGCCGGCCACCGAACCTTCTGTCTAGACGGCGATTGGAACGGTCGCCTGGTCCAGGTAGCGTCCTCTTCACTCAACGGAACGTGTTCCCCGCCGCCCATCCTGTGCGCCGCCACCATCGGCAGGCGATATCTAACGACAGAACGCCCGGAAAGGGTTCAACCGCGTCAGCCCATCGATGTCAGTAGGCCCCACCCCGGATTCGCGAAGTTGGGGCCAGTGGGCACCACGAGTGGCAGGCCCGACGCCCGCGACACAGCGAGTTCCAGATCCGCCCGGCGCCCGACCCCCACTGGGGTGCACACCACGATTGCGGCCACGCCGGCTCTTCGCGCACGCACGAGCTCGGGGGCCATCAGCGCGACAACCGCGTCCGCTTCCGCGCTTCCCACGTCAGGGTGATCGGCGCTTCGCATGTCCACGAACACGTGTTCGTGGGGCAGGATGAGCCCTCCGCCCAGATCTTCGAGACCATAGCTGCCCAACGTAGTGATGAGCCTATCCACTGACTCTCCTCTGT
>JAKJAE010000360.1 GCA_022707665.1 Chloroflexota bacterium | reverse complement strand
ATCACGAATGTATAGAAGTAGGTAAACCCTACGACAGCCAGAAAGTAAACCGGCGCATACCAGGCGTTCTTTCCGCTGAAGAACTCGATGAGACCATTGGCCACGTTACGCATCGTGGGGTTCGTGCTATTCAGAAAGAACTGTGCGATGACCGCAGGGAAAGCCAGAATCGACTGAGCAAAGATCAGCGGGATCATACCCGCGGTGTTGATCTTCAACGGGATATAGGTGCTCCCGCCCCCATAGACCTTCATACCGCGCACACGCTTGCCATATTGCACGCGTATGCGTCGCTCCCCGTCCTGGACAAACACGATGAACAGCATGGTCAGGACCGTGATGACCAGGAAGATCAACACGCCCAAGACCTTGTCCGTCTCCGCGATACTGCGCAGGTTTCCCGGAACCGACGACACGATGCCGCCGAAGATGATCAGCGATAGGCCATTGCCGATGCCCTGCTCGGTGATCAGTTCGCCCAGCCAGATGGCGAACATCGTTCCTGCCGTCATCGTGAGCAACATAGTGATCGTTGGCAATATCTGTCCAGGTCCCCACCCGAAGTTCGGGAGGATCGGACGCGTACCTACGGCCGCGGAACGGAAGAGCTGGGCCTGACCAAATGCCGACAAGGCTGCCAGGGGCACAGTGACGAAGAAGACCCACTGGTTCATCTTGCGCTGCCCTTCCTCGCCCTCATCCTTGATCCGCTGCTCGAGCTTCGGAAAGATAGGCAGCAGCAACTGCACGACAAGCTGCGCAGTCACATACGGGTAAACTCCAGCCGCCAGCACAGAGAAGTTCGATACGGCGCCTCCAGACAGAAGGTCCAGCAACCCGGCCAGTTGACTGGTCGCAGTGGCAGAGCTGAAGAAGGCGCTCAGGGCCTGCCGGTCCACGCCAGGGACAGGGATATTGGACGCCATTCTGAAGATCACGAGGATCAACAGCGTGTACAACATCCTCCGGCGCAGGTCCGGCAGCTTCCAAGCGTTGCGCAGGGCCTCAATCATGAATCCCCTCCATATGAGCTCGTGCTAGAGCTGAGATCAGAGATCCTCATCGGCATCAGTGGGCAACACCCACATCGCCATGTTCGCCGTTAGCGCGTGCGATACCCGCCACGCGTCCACGGCAAGAGCTCTACTGAGCCTCCAGCAGCCTCGACCTTCTCGCGGGCCGATTTCGAGACCCGATGCGCCTTCACATGGAGCGGACGATCCAGCTCGCCGCGTCCAAGGACGACCACAAGATCCTCCGCGGCACCGATGAGCCCTACCGTATAGAGCGTGTCCGGCGATACTTCTGCACCGGACTCGAATCGCTCGACCAGTTCATCGACGTTCACAGGTTCGAAGTCAACCTTGTAGGGGTTGAAGAAACTGTAACCCCGCACGAAGGGGAGCTTGCGCACAAGCGGAAGTGGACCACCCTCGAAGTAGGCGGCAACCCCACCACCACTACGAGAGTTCTGGCCCTTCGTACCGCGGCCAGCGGTCTTGCCCTGTCCTGCGGAGATACCACGCCCGACACGCTTCCGGCTCTTACCTGCCCCCTCAGCGGGATGTAAGTTATGCAGCTTCATCCGATAACCTCCAGCCCTATGCTTCCGGCTCTGGCGTCGCAGAAGGAACCTGCGGCGCAATTTCCTCAACCTCAACGAGGTGAGCGACCCGATCAACCATACCGCGCACAGCGGGGTTATCCGGGAGTTCGACTGTCTGTTGCATCTTGCGCAGCCCGAGGGACTGCACCGTGCGCTTCTGGTTTCCAGGGTAGCCGATCGGGCTACGAACGAGCGTAACTCGCAACCGCGCAGCCATTATGCCTTCCTCCGACGCCAGAACGGCATCACTTCAGCCACTGGCTTGCCACGCTCCTCAGCAACCTGCTCCACACGACGCAACTGGCTCAGCGCATCCATCGTCGCTTGCACGACGTTGATCGCCTTCGTGCTTCCCATCGACTTCGTCAGCACGTCGCGGACACCAGCGGCCCCCAGGACAGCGCGCACACCGCCACCGGCGATCACGCCAGTACCCGGAGTTGCGGGACGAAGCATCACGCGCGCGCCACCGCAGACACCCACCACCTCATGAGGAATAGTGGTTCCCTCGATCGGTACCGGGTGCATGTCCTTGCGGGCACGCTGAGTAGCCTTGGCAATCGCATCGGGCACAGTTCGTGCCTTACCGATGCCCATGCCAACCTGGCCCGTGTTGTCGCCTACGACCGCGGTTACACGGAAACCAAAGGTGCGACCACCCTTGACAACCTTGGCAACTCGCGTGATATCAATCACGCGCTCATCCAGTTCTTCCTTCTCTTCCTCGACACGGCGAGTGCGAGGTCTCTCTCTTCTGTCTTCCATACATCCTCCAGCCGGGCGCAGCCTAACGCGGGCGCTCCGTCAAGTTATACGGCTTCCGAGCCGCGCTACGGCCGTTCAGGCCGTAGCGTCCCTAGAAATCGAGGCCAGCCTCGCGCGCCGCCTCAGCCAGAGCCTTGACACGGCCGTGGTACTTGTAACCACCACGATCGAAGACGACCTTCACAATGCCTTTGGACAACGCGCGTTCAGCGACAACTTTGCCAACAACACGCGCCTGCTCACTCTTCTTCAGCCCGGCAATCTGATCACGCACGTCGCGATCCACCGTCGAGGCTGACGCCAGCGTCACGCCAGCGCTATCATCAATGACCTGGACATAGATGTGGCTCAGACTACGGAACACGTTCAAACGTGGACGTTCTGGCGTCCCCGCCACATGCTGGCGGATATGCGTATGACGCCGAGCCCGGGCTTTCTCGCGATTCACTTCTGGTTTCATATTCTGTGCACCCTCAGTACCACGTAGTCAACTAAATCCGGTAGAAGCTGTTCCAACGGCTCTGAGCCGCTAGCCTGCCTGGCCAGTCTTACCGGCCTTATGTCGGACGACCTCGCCCTGAAAGCGGATACCCTTACCCAGGTATGGATCCACGGGTCGCCAGGCCTTGATCTGGGCAGCCAACCGCCCGACCATTTCCTTGTCATAGCCCTTCACCGTCACCGTGCTGGTGCGGGCATTCACCTCGTACTGGATCCCCTCCGGTGGCACCATCACCACGGGATGGGAGAAGCCAAGATTCATCACCAGATTGGCGCCCTGCAACTCGGCCCGGTATCCGGTCCCACGAATCTCAAGCGTCTTGCTATACCCTTCGGTCACCCCGGTCACCATGTTGTTGATGAGCGCGCGGGTCAGGCCGTGGAGCGAGCGGTGATTCGGCTTGTCCGTCGGCCGGGTGACAAGCACCTCGGCGTCCGTGATCTCGACCGAAATCTCCGGGGCCACCGCCATCTCAAGGGAGCCCTTGGGGCCCGTCACCTTGA
>JAKJAE010000035.1 GCA_022707665.1 Chloroflexota bacterium | reverse complement strand
TTCGTCTACTTCCTGATCTCGTGTAACGTGGCGGAGATCGCGATCCTGTTCCTGTCGACGCTGTTCGGTTGGGCTGCGCCCCTGACGGCGATCCAGCTACTGTGGCTGAACCTGCTTAGCGACGGCGCTCCGGCGTTGGCGTTGGGTATGGAGAAGGGCGACCCCGACATCATGTACCGGCCTCCGCGCTCGCCCGATGAGCCCGTGATCAACCGGGAGATGGTCGTGGGCGTCATCGTCCAGACGGTTGCGATCACCACCGCCGTGCTCGGCGCCTACTGGCTCGGCCTGAACTACTACGCCGGTCGGGTGCAGGGCGTAGATCCTCTGATCACGGCTGAGACGATGGCTTTCGTGACTCTGGTGATGTCCGAGTTGCTGCGGGCCTACACCTCACGGTCGGAGCGGTACCCGCTGTTCAAGCTGGGCGTTTTCACCAACAAGTACATGCAGTACGCTGTGGGGTTCTCGGTGGCCCTGTTGTTCCTTGTCGTCTACATCCCGGTGCCGAAGGTGCACGAGATCTTCAACACGACGCCGCTGACCGTTGAGGAGTGGCTGGCGGTGGCTCCGCTGATGCTCTTGCCTGCGGCGGTTGCGGAGATCCAGAAGCTGGTGCTGTTCCGTTCAAAGCGGTTCTCCTAGAGGGCGCCAAGCCACACAGCTCTGAAAAAACCAGAAAGAAGAGGCGGTACCCCCGGGTACCGCCTCTTGCTTTGTCTCGATCCGGTGAGCTACGACTCGGGCGAAAAGGTATAGCCGACGCCCGGGATGGTCAGGATGTACCGTGGGTGGCGTGGATCGGGCTCGACCTTGATCCGCAGCCGCCGGATCAACCCACGCACGAGGTCGCGCTCGCCGTCGCCCGTGAAACCCCAGACCTGCTCCACAAGCACTTCGGTGGGGAGCACCTGCTCCTTGTGAATCATCAGTGTGTATAGCAGGCGGTACTCGAGGTGGGTGAGGCGCATCGGACTGCGCCCGGCGACCGCGACCGTGCGCGTACCCGGGTCGAGCTCGACGTCGTGGACACTCAGCGTGGGAAGCGTGAAGAGGGGCAGGTTGGCAGCGCGCCGCAACAGAGCCCGGATCTGGGCAATCAGGAGGCGCACGCTGAACGGTCGCTGGACGATCAGATCGGCGCCAGATTCGAGAGCGACGACGTGTGTGGACTCGTCCAGATGCTCGGCGATGACCAGGAGAGGTGTCTGCTCCTGAGCACGGACTGCCTTCACTCCCGGCAACGGTGAACCTTCGGCTGTGACCAAGACGATCAGGTTGGTCGGGTCATCCGCGGCATAGGGCAGGGGGTCAGGAATGTCGCGATAGCGCGCGACATTGAGCCCCGCGCGCTGTAACACGAGCGACAGGACCGCAGTCTCGTCAGGGTCCTGCGATATCAGAATGGCCTTCAAGGGCCTACTCCTGGCGCGCGACCACGCTTACCGTGACCGGCTCGGTCTCCGCCTTATTCCCTGCCCCATCGTAGACGACGACGTGGAACTGGTACCGACCGGGTCCACCGAGAGGCCAGTTGACGTTGAAGGGCGCAATCGAGCGCACAGCAAAGGGCTCGGCCTGTCCATTCACGAAGAACTCGACACGCGCGACGGCGTATATGTCGGCAACCTCGGCGTTGACGTTCACCCATTCGACCTCACCTGACACGAACTCCGACCCTGCGGGCGGATAGGTCAGATCGACCTTGGGCGGGGTATTGTCCACCGTCAACTGAATCGAGGACTGGCGGATCTGCCCGTCTCCACCGACGACCTGGAGTTGCAGAGTGTAGACGTCGTCCGTCAGGCCCGTGGTGTCGAAGTTTTCCAGCAAGGCATTGTCAACCTGGTTGTTGTGATCCGGGCCAATGGGTAACCATTCTGTGGGTGCTATACCCCTCCCGAACACCAGCCGGTAGAACGCGACGTTCCCTCGGGCATTGCCAACGATGGGCACGACACCGGCGACGTAAGAGTAGGTGGTAGGCGAGATGATGGCAACTTCGGCCTGAATCTGGGTGGGCGCATTCACAGTGTCATACTGCGAAGGGGGCTGGAAAAGCTGGCGGCGTTCGTCGGGCAGGCTGTTGATCCAGTCCTGGGCTTCAGGCGGCAGTATCAGGTACACCCGTTCCTCGATCAGATCCGGAGGCGTGAAGATCGTGGCCAACAGACCCGTCTCGCGGTTGATAGGGTATTTCTGATAGAGCGTATCCACTTGGGTGGGTTCGGTACCGGGGATCATCAGTTCGGTGCGCGTTGGGCAGTTCTCGGTGGGTTTAAGCCCTGATACGTCGCAGACTGCCACCTGTACCAGCCCCTCTGGTCTGGTGAAGGAGACGATGGGTTCATCGCGATGGGCGTACTCCATCACCGCGTGCCAGATGTAGGCGGCGCCACGCTCACCAGAAGTATTGATCATGAAGTCGTCGCCGTCCTTGTTGCCCTGCCAGACACCGATCACGAGTTGTGGCGTATAGCCAACGGTCCAGTTGTCGGTGAAGTTGTTGGTGGTGCCTGTCTTGGCTGCCGCGGGCCGGTTGTTGGCGAGTTCCAGAGAGTTGGGTGTTCCCAGGGCGGGAATCCGCGCCTGCCGGTCCGACAGAATGTCCGTGATTAAGTAGGCCAGGCGTGGCTCCAGGATCTGGCGAGATTCGGGTTGGCTCATCTCATAAAGAACCTTGCCGTTGCGGTCCTCGACGCGCAGGATCGAGATCGGGTTGAGTTCACGGAAGTTAGGGCGTAACTCGCTCTCTGCGACGGGAGCTCCATACATGGTGCCGTTGTTGGCGAAGACGCTATAGGCATAGGTCTCGTCGATGAGCTTGACCTCACCACCGCCAAGGGTCAGGCTGAGACCATAGTGTTCGAGGCTCTGGTCCAGCGTGGTGATGCCCATCCTGTGGGCAGTTCTGAGGACATTGTCGATACCAGCGATGGACATGGCTTCGACAGCCGGGATGTTAAGGGACCGGGCCAGGGCTCCACGCAAGCTCACCGGGCCATAGTAGTTGCGGGTGTAGTTCTCTGGCACATAGGGAGCCATACCGGCACCCTGGTCGAAGGCCTTGCGAACATCAAGGAACATGTAGGCAGCATTGTGGCCTTGCGAGAGGAAGGTCGCATAGGTAAAGGGTTTGAAGGACGACCCGGGCTGACGCAATCCGTCCGCTGCAACGTTGAACTTGCCGTCAATGTCCGAATTCCAGTAGTCAGCACTGCCTACCATGGCCAGGATCTCACCGGACGTGGGGCGGATCGCGATGAGTGCGGAGTTTTTCACATTGAAGTCCTGGCCGACGCGACTGGCGGGGTAGTCAGGGAGATATTGCGCGGCCTCGCAGCCGGCGGCAAGTGCTTCGGGGATCACAACCGCCGGATCCTCACCTGACAGAATGCGGAGATGAGTCTGGATAGCACACTCGGCCTGGGCATTGAGCTCGAGATCGAGCGTTGTGTAGACGCGCAGCCCGCCGCCGGCGACAATGTCAGGGCCGTACATCTCCTCGAGTTGGCGCCGGACGTACATCGAGAAGTGCGGGACCTTGATGTCATACCGCACGTTTGACTGAGCCAGTTTCCAGGGCTCAGCTTCGGCAGCGTCGGCCTCCTCGCTGGTGATGCAGCCCTCTTCCACCATGCGTCCCAGGACGATCACCTTGCGCCTGAGGGCGTCCTCCGGAGCATCAAATGGGTTCAGGAGGGGGTACTGTGGAATCGCAATGAGGGTCGCCGCTTCGGAAAGGGTCAGCTCCTTTGCGGTCTTGCCAAAGTAGACGCGGGCTGCAGCATCGATGCCGTAGGCCAGGTTGGCATAGGGATTGGTATTAATGTACCACTCGAGAATCTGCTCTTTGTCATAGAGCCGCGTGAGCTCCAGCGCAATGAGGATCTCCTTTACCTTGCGGGCGTAGCTGATCTCAAAACGCTCTTCGAATGGGATGACGGTTTGCTTGACGACCTGTTGCGTGATCGAAGACCCGCCCTGAACGGCGTCGCCCTGTAGGTTGCCAATAAACGCGCGCACGATACCGCGAAAGTTGAACCCGGGGTTCGTCCAGAACGTCCGATCTTCCATCGCTACGGTGCCGCAGATGATGGATTCAGGCATCTCGGAGAGGGGTATCCAGTTACGATCGCCTGCGTTAGGGTCAATCACCTCATAGATGAGCTCGGGATCCTTCTGCCCATCGCCGTTGGTGTCGGCGCCCCACGCGTAGATCTTCGTTGTTTCGAAGGTCTGGACGCTTGCCGTAGCAACCTCATCAGGCGTTGGGAGCCCTTCGGTAATCATGTTGTAAGCACTTGCTGCCGCACCCACCGTCAGTCCGACGAAAAGCAGAGAGGCGATCGTTGTGATGAGCACAACGATGCCGAGGATGCGGAAGATGAGATTGAAGCCGGTGCGGCTTTGCGCTCGCTTGCGATCGCGGTCGATCACGATCAGTGACCGGATCATCGAGACAGGCGTTCGCCTTGTCGTCATATGTTGTGTTCCTCGATTGAGCACTCGGGTATAGTGGGGTGCGCTATCTTGAAGCCGGAAACGGCGCTGCTCCCTGCGCTATTATGCCGTGAAGAGGGGGCTTGACAAGGGAGACCGTGATGGCGAGAAGCGAGCGAGGCGTCTCGGTAACAAACCTTGACCATTTGTGCGTACGTGTGTATCGATTTTGTGCTTGACGATTCTGCATAATCCATTAGAATGGAACACACTGGAAGGAAGGCTAATCACGGGAATCCATGTTCGAGTCGCTGAGTGAGAAGCTTCAGGACGTCTTCAACCGATTGGGCAAGCGTGGCGTCCTGCGAGAAGAGGATGTCCAGGCCGTTCTTCGGGAGATACGCCTTGCACTTTTAGAAGCTGACGTCAACTACAAGGTTGTCAAGGACTTTACCACGCGGGTCCGTGACCAAGCGGTTGGGGAGGCAGTATCGCGCGCGCTCAACCCATCTCAGCAAGTCATCAAGATCGTCCACCAGGAGTTGGTGGAGACGCTGGGGGCGCCCGGACGGCTGGAACTGAAGGGACGTGCGCCCTATGTGATCATGCTCGTCGGGTTGCAGGGATCGGGTAAGACGACGACAGCGGCCAAGCTTGCACTGCACCTGCGGTCGCAAGGTCACTTTCCCTTGATGGTCGCAGCCGATATCTACCGTCCCGCAGCTATCACGCAGTTGGAGGTGCTGGGACGGCAGTTGGATGTCCCGGTCTACAGCGAACGCGACGGGGCGAGACCGCCCGACATCTGTGCTCGTAGCCTGGAGGCTGCGCGCTTGCGAGGGGCTGACGTGATCCTTCTGGACACGGCCGGCCGGTTGCAGATCGACGACGCGATGATGGCGGAGTTAGCTGCCATCCGCGACCGCGTACACCCAATCGAGGTCTTGCTCGTCGCCGACGCGATGACAGGCCAGGAAGCGGTTCACATCGCCGAGGGGTTCCACCAGCGTGTCGGGCTCACGGGCTTGATCTTGACGAAGGTGGATGGCGATGCGCGCGGCGGTGCGGCGATCAGCATGCGGGCCGTTACCGGCGTGCCCATCAAGTTCCTGGGCACGGGAGAGAAGACAAAGGCGCTAGAGCTCTTCCATCCCGATCGTCTGGCTTCCAGCATTCTGGGGATGGGCGATGTCCTCTCGTTAATCGAGCGGGCCGAGACTGCGTTCGATGCAGAGCAAGCTGCGCAGATGGAGAAGAAGCTCCGCAAGGGCGAGTTCAACCTTGAGGACTTCCTCCAGCAGTTGCGGCAGGTACGCAAGATAGGGCCCCTGCAGGAGATCCTGGGGATGATTCCGGGGCTGGGGAAAGCGTTGCGTGGGGTCGAGTTGGACGAGCGGCAGACGGAACAGAGCCTGAAAACGGTCGAGGCGATCATATTGTCGATGACGCCCGAGGAACGAACGAATCCGCGTGTCCTCAATGGGAGCCGGAAACGGCGGGTTGCGGCGGGCAGCGGGACGACTGTACAGCAGGTCAATCAGTTGTTGACGCAGCACCGCCAGATGGAGCGGATGATCAAGCGGATGAACCAGGGTAAGATGCGGGGCATCCAGGGGTTGTTTCAGTAGTGCTGGCCCACCCTGCGCTGGAAACAGGCTTGGGGGGCATCCAGTGAATTCACACAACAGCAGAAAACGTTCAGATGGAATGGGAGGCATATGCTTAGGATAAGGTTGCGTCGAGTAGGGGCGAAGCGGCAGCCGAGCTACCGCATTGTGATTGCAGAATCCACGACCTCGCGCGACAGTAAGTCGCTGGAGGTGGTCGGCTTCTATAATCCACGGACTGAGCCGGAGACGGTACAAATCAATGAAGAGCGCGCGCTCTATTGGCTATCCGTTGGGGCCTCGCCCAGCGATGCTGTCGTGAGGATCTTCAAGACGCACGGGACAATGGATCGTCTCGAGCGCCTTCGGGCCGGTGCTACGTTGGAGTCATTGGTTGCTGAGGCTGCTGCGGCAGCTTCGGCCAGTGCCACGGCTCCGAAGGTTAAGGACTCGCGACCTCAGCCCGTAGCTGCTGTTGCTGCGGCGCCGGAAGCAAGCGTCCCCGCTGCTGAGGAGGCGGAAGGGTAGGGCAAGGAGATCTGCCCGGCAGGGGTGATCGCTGTCAGGCAGGGGGCTGCGGCGTTAAAGTGCCACTCCTCAGGCATGCTGTTCGATCTCAAGGCTATGGGGATCGATCAACCGGGTTCATAGTCCTGTAGCTTGTTCAGTCTTCGCCTATTTCGCTCACTTGCTCAAGGAGGTGGCCCAATGTCAAAGGTCAAGGATCTGGTGGAGTACATTGTGAAAGGGTTGGCTGACAAGCCTGACGCCGTCAACCTATCCGAGATCGAAGGTGAGTCGTCGATCGTGCTCGAGTTGCGAGTAGATCCCGAGGATATGGGACGGATGATCGGCCGCGAAGGGCGGACGATCAACGCGATGCGTTCCTTAGCGCGCGTCTTGGGTGCCAAGATGGGCAAGAAGGTAACCCTGGAGATCGTATAGCGATGACCGATACCCGACTGGGTACGGATCGGGTCCGGTGTGACGCTGAGTCGAGGCTCAGGGATGCGTAGACAGCAACCTGAGCCTCGTCATTTGGCGGTTGGACGGGTGCAGCGCCCGCATGGCGTACGCGGGGAACTGCGCCTGGAGATTCTTACGGACTACCCAGAGCGCCTCGCGACGCTGAAGGCTGTCTATGTGGGCGACGACTACCGGCGCTATGGGGTAAGCGGATGTCGATTGCATCAGGACATCGCCCTCATACGGCTGGTGGGGATTGATGAGCGGAACGCTGCGGATGAGCTCCGTGGGCAAGTTGTCTATGTAGCGCTCGAAGATGCAGTGCCGCTCGAGGAGAACGAAGTCTACGCGTTCCAGGCCGCGGGTCTGCGCGTGGTGACAGAGGAGGGTACGGACCTCGGTGAGATCACCGAGATTCTGACCATACCCGGTGCGAATGATGTACTTGTTGTCCGCGGTCCCAGAGGCGAGACTCTGATACCGGTCATCGAAAACGTCATCGTTGACCTTGATACCGAAGCAGGCCGGTTGACCATTCGGGCGCTGCCAGGGTTACTCGATAGCGAGTGAGATTGTGCGCTTCCTGTCCCAGCGTAATCCGGGTCGGGAAGCTGTGGCAGCGTCTGACCAGATTCAGCATGAGCGGCCAGCGCCGCCCCCCTAGAGTACTCCCGAGCCATCGATACGGAGGTGGCGATGGGCGATGACCTGCGATACTGGGTGGGGTTCAACCTCGCGCGAGGTATTGGCCCCGTTCGCCTGCGAGCTTTGATTGAGGCCCTTGGCAGTATCGAGGCTGCCTGGACGGCATCAGAGGCCGCGCTACGGGCTACCAAGCTCAATGACCGGGCGATCGAGAGTGTGCTCCAGATCCGCCGCCGACAGGATCTGGATGTCGTTATGGCACAGATCGAACGACTGGGTGTTCGCGTCCTCACCTGGGAGAGCCCCGACTATCCTGCGCTGCTGGCCCAGGTCGACGACGCACCTCCTGTGCTCTACGTCAGGGGCGCCATGACGCCAGCTGACGAATGGGCGGTGGCGATGGTTGGAACGCGCAAAGCGACAGTCTACGGACGCGAGGTCGCCAGGCGGCTTGCGGAAGAGCTGGGCAGAAGCGGTGTGACCGTCGTCAGTGGGCTGGCGCGCGGGATCGACGGCATCGCGCACAAGGCTGCCATCGAGGCCGGGGGGCGGTCCATCGCGGTGCTTGGGTCAGGTGTAGACCAGGTGTATCCGCCAGAGCACCGGCGACTGGCAGACGCGATTATGGCTAACGGCGCCATGGTTAGCGACTATCCGCCTGGAACGAAGCCCGAGGCTCAGAACTTTCCTCCGCGCAATCGCATCATTAGTGGTCTGAGCCTTGGGACGGTTGTGGTCGAGGCCGGGCTGCACAGCGGAGCCCTGATCACGGCCGACTTCGCGCTAGACCAGGGCCGCGAGGTCTTCGCTGTGCCGGGTAGCATACTGAGCCCGAGCTCGGCGGGATGCAACCGGTTGCTGCGGGATGGTGCCCATGTGTTGACCGAGGCGCGGGACGTGCTCGAGGTTCTACACCTGGGCCAGATTCCGGAGAAACAGGCGGCGCGATTGGTGCTTCCAGAAACACCGACCGAAGCGGTGCTGTTCGCGAACCTGGCAGAAGAGCCCCGCCACCTGGATGAACTGTCGCGGCAGTCGGGAATGCCCGTTGAGGTTGTGAGCAGTACCCTTATGATGATGGAGCTGAAGGGCATGGTTCGGCAGGTGGGCGCTCTCCAGTATGTGCGAGCCTTTGAGCCAGGGACGGCCTATGAGGCAGGAGCGTCGGGACATTCTGACGCGTCGGCAGGCATGCCGTCGCCGCCGGGCGCCTAGCCCCGATTGCCAGGGAAGACAAACGGAGGTCCACGATGGGTCAGTTGGTCTCGCAGCACGGACACGCGGTTGTGATGGCAGGAGGAGGAGGAACCCGCCTCTGGCCGATGAGCAGGCATAGGCATCCCAAACAGGCACTCAGTCTGGTTGAGGAGCGTTCGCTGTTTCAGACTTCCATTGACAGGCTCCTGCCACTGTTTCCGCTCGAGCGCATCTTCGTTGTTACGGCCGCGGAACAGGTTGATTTGCTTCATGCTCAATACCCGCAGTTGCCGCGGTCGGCCTTCGTTGTCGAGCCTATGGGCCGCGGAACGGCATCGTGCATCGGCCTGGCTGCCTTGCACATCCATCATCTCGATCCTCAGGCTGTGATGGTCACGGTAACGGCGGATCACCACATCCAGAATCACGACGCATTTATCGACGCGCTCAAGGCTGCCAGCGCTATTGCTGACGACGGGTATCTGGTGACGCTGGGGGTGACGCCGACTTTCCCATCCACGGGCTATGGCTACATTCGCTTTGGCGAGAGTCTGGGCAGCGTGGCTGGTTTCAAAGCGTTCAAGGTCGATGCGTTCATCGAGAAGCCGGACCTGGCGGCGGCGGAGCGGTTCGTGGGCTCTGGCACCTATGCCTGGAATAGCGGGATGTTTGTCTGGCGGACGGAGCGCATTCTGGGTGAGATCGCGGCCTGGATGCCAGACTTGCATGCGACCTTGACCCGCCTGGACGAGGTCTGGGGAGACGATAGCTACCAGGATCGATTGGGCATGCTTTGGCCCGGACTGAAGAAAGAGACGATTGATTACGGGATTATGGAACGTGCCGATCGCGTTGCCGTCGTCCCTGTGGATATTGGCTGGTCCGACATCGGCACCTGGGACACCGTGATGGCAGCTCACGTGAGTGATGCAATGGGCAATGTTCTCCGTGGTGATGTTCTGGAGATCGACGCTCAGAGGACCATGGTTCTGGCGAACGGGGGGCGCCTTGTCGCGCTGGTGGGCGTTGAGGATCTGATTGTGGTTGATACACCGGATGCGATCTTCATCACTCGGCGAGGGCAGACCCAACAGGTGCGGGACGTTGTCAGAAAGCTGGAAGAGGATCTCCGTACAGAATTGCTGTAGGCAGGTCTTGACAGTCGGGTTGCATCCGTTATGATGCACGACAGTCGCAAACTCATCTATACGTGGGAAGGTGTATGACGGATCAACACAAAATTGAGGCGTACTGCGTGCGCTGTAGAGCGAAGCGGGAGGTGGTCAATCCAACTCCCGTCTTTACTGCCAAGGGGCAGCCTGCAGTTCAGGGGGCGTGTGCTGTCTGTGGAACGAAGGTGTTTCGGATGGGGGAGACGCCCATGCACGCCGGGATGACGGCCCCTCCGAAGCCGGCGCCGCCCAAGCCCTCGGGCAGGCTGGTCATCGTTGAGTCGCCGACGAAGGCGCGTACGGTTGGGCGGTTTCTTGGCAAGGGATATACCGTGCGTGCCTCGGTCGGGCACGTTCGTGATCTCCTGAGATCCAAGTTGTCGGTGGACGTGGAACATGACTTTGCACCGAACTACAGAGTGCCCAATGAGAAGCGTGCTGTGGTCAAGGAGTTGACCACAGCCGCGGCAAAGTCATCCGAAGTGTACCTGGCAACCGATCTGGATCGGGAGGGTGAGGCGATCGCGTGGCACCTCTACGAGGTTCTTGGCCTTACACCCGAGCAAACACGCCGTGTCGTTTTCCACGAGATTACCAAGCCAGCCATCGATGAAGCATTCGCCCATCCTCGAACGATCAATATGGATCTGGTGGATGCGCAGCAGGCGCGGCGTGTGCTTGACCGGTTGGTTGGTTACAACCTCAGTCCACTCCTGTGGCGCAAGGTTCGGAGCCGGCTCTCGGCAGGACGTGTGCAATCTGTTGCTCTACGCCTCATCGTAGAGCGCGAGCGCGAGATCGAGAGCTTTGTACCTGAGGAGTATTGGACGCTGGATGCGGAGCTCACGCCATCACGACCGGTACCGGCGCACGCCCGTGGGAAATCGGACAGCGTCAAGGCTGCGAAATCGGCCTCCTCGTTCCTTGCACGTCTGGTTCGAATGCGGGGCCAGGATGTGGCTCTGAAGTCGGAGGGTGACGTCGCCCCCATTCTCAAGGATCTCGAACACGCCATCTACGTTGTCTCGGATGTGACGCGCGGCGAGCGCTCGCGTCGCCCGTCTGCTCCCTATACGACGAGCGCATTGCAGCAGGAGGCGTCAAGCCGCTTGCACTTTGCCGCGCGCAAGACGATGGATGTGGCCCAGCAGCTCTACGAGGGCATCGACCTGGGCGACGGCAACACCGAGGGCCTGATCACCTATATGCGCACTGATAGCACAAACGTCGCGGAACAGGCACAGGCTGAGGCTCGGGAGTACGTCACGCGTCGTTATGGGCCGGAGTTCCTGCCAGCTACGCCCCCGGTCTACAAGACACGGTCGAAGTCGGCTCAGGAGGCCCACGAGGCTATCCGGCCGACAAGCGTTCACCGCGCGCCCTCCGATATTGAGCGCTACCTGACGAAGGATCAGTACAGACTTTACGACCTGATCTGGCGGCGTTTCGTGGCGAGCCAGATGAAACCGGCGCTTTACGACACCATTGTGGTAGAGGTCTCGGCCGGGAGTGAGGCGGAGAAGCCCTATCTCTTCCGGGCATCGGGTTCGACCCTCCGTTTCCCGGGATTCCTCGTCGTCTATGAAGAGACGAAATCCGAAGACGAGGAAGAGGAGAAGGTACAGAGAATCCCTGCCCTATCGGTGTCTGATGTACTGGATCTGATTCGGCTGATCCCAGAACAGCACTTCACACAGCCACCGCCGCGCTACAGCGACGCGACACTGATCCGTGCTCTGGAAGAGTATGGGATTGGACGCCCATCGACCTATGCCAGCATTCTGACGACGCTGAACCAGCGCAACTACGTGAGCCGCGACAGGCGCAGGCTGGCACCGACCGAGACAGGTATCCTTGTCAATGATCTGCTCGTGGACAACTTCCCGGAACTGATCAATGTTGACTTCACCGCTCAGATGGAATCCGAACTTGACGAGGTGGCCGATGGTGAGCGGAACTGGGTCGCGCTGATGCACGAATTCTACGGACCATTTACGAAGGCACTCAAACGCGCCGACGCGGCCATACCGAAGGTTGAGCAAGTCGAGTTTGTCGGTCGCGACTGCCCCGAATGCGCAGACGGGAAGCTCATCATCCGTTGGGGAAGGTTCGGGAAGTTCGTAGGCTGCTCCAACTTCCCTACGTGCCGCTATACCGAGCCATGGTTGGAGCGGATTGGGGTGAAGTGTCCGGAGTGTGACGATGGCGAGGTTATCCTGCGGCGCACGAAGCGCGGCAGGCCATTCTACGGGTGCTCGAACTGGCCGACGTGCACATGGACGTCATGGAAGCGACCGCTCAAGGCGCGCTGCCCGACCTGTGGTGGTCTGCTGGTAGTTGACAGGAAAGACGTGGCACGATGCATGGTATGCGATGCGACGTTCCCGCTCGACAGATTCGAGGCTGAAGAGGATACCGAGGACGCTCGGGCACCGATTACCGGAACTTAGATGGGTACTGTCTTGTCCCGTCTCCCTCAGACGCTAGAATGCCTCGCACAGCCGCATGTGCGGGGCGTTCTGCTGGAAGGGGGGGGGATGAACCGAAAAGTTGTCTTTCGCAGTGTTATTCTGGTCCTCGTGGCCATTGTCGCGTACGGCGTGGTCCGGCTGAGCCGTGGGGGGTATCTGCCGGTAACACGACCCATCACGGCAAGCCCCGCACCGACATCTGTTCCCCTGCACACGGCTGAAGCCCCCCCTCTGCCGGCGCCGACCGCTACTGAGTCACAGGAACCTGTGACTGTTGCGACAGGTGCGGGCGAGCCGGTTTCCACTCTGACCGCAAAGCCCACCGAAGCACCCACAGCCATGCCCACGCGGGTTGTTCAGCCACCCGAAGCGGTGCAGTTGCCTGATGGCTTTGGCATCTCGGTCTTTGCCTCGGGTCTGTCGGATCCCCGGATGATGACACTGGATGATGCTGGCCATGTCCACGTCGCTGAGCGGGGCGATAATCGGATTGTCCGCTTGCCCGATCGCGACGGGGACGGCGTGGCCGATGGCATTGAGGTTGTGGTCGATGGTCTCAGTGCCCCGAGCAGCATTGCTTTCCACGACGACGGCTCGCTCTATGTCGGTGAGACCCGTCGCGTTCTGCGCGTTGCGTTGCAGGGCGATCCCGCTGTGGCGGGCGACATCGAGACGATCGTTGACGGTCTGCCCAGTGGCGGACACAACACGCGGACGGTGCTCTTCAGCCCTGATGGGGCGTGGCTCTATGTCTCAGTTGGTTCCTCCTGCAACACCTGCATTGAGGAAGACCCGCTTCGCGCAGCGGTTGTGCGATACCGTCCGGATGGTCGTGAAGAGTCGCTCTATGCGACCGGGTTACGCAATGCTGTAGGGATGGCCTTCCGGCCTGGTACTTCCGAGTTGTGGGTGACAAACAACGGCGCCGATTGGTTGGGTGATGATCAGCCTCCAGAGACTGTGTACCGGATCAAGGAGGGGGACGATGCCGGTTGGCCGCGGTGCCATAGCGGCAGGATCATCGACCCGCAGTTTGGCGCTGAGGGGGCGTGCGATGGTGTGCTTCAGCCTGAGGTGGAGATGCAGGCGCATTCGGCCCCGCTGGGTCTGACCTTCTACTCCGGAACGCAGTTCCCTGAGCGCTATCAGGGCAGCATGTTCGTGGCGTTTCATGGATCGTGGAATCGCGAGGAGCCCACCGGGTACAAGGTGGTCTTCGTCCCCCTGTCAGCGAGCGGTGCCGGCAGCGCTACACCGGGCCCGGTGTCAGACTTTGCAGCAGGTTGGCTGCGGGCCGATGGTTCTCTGTGGGGCAGGCCGGTCGACGTTCTTACCGGGCGCGATGGAAGTCTGCTCATCTCTGACGATTTCGGCGGGCGCATCTATCGGGTTTTCTACGCGAGTGAAGCGCCGTGAGGTGTGCCCACGTGGTCGGCACGCCGTCTGGGTGATGCAGTTTCTGGAGCTGCCGGCGGTGGTATAATCGGTCAGG
>JAKJAE010000359.1 GCA_022707665.1 Chloroflexota bacterium | reverse complement strand
CCACTACGGACGACTGATCAAGTCCAACGCCAAATCCGCTGATGTGACGCAGGACCTCGAACGCTATGCCCAGGAGCGACCGGATGGGCCAGGGGTGTTACGGACGCTGGGTGACGCTTACATGAAGTATGGGGCGCTCGACAAGGCCCTGGAGGTTTACAACCGCGCGATGCATCAACTCTAGGAAATCCCTGGGGCTGTCCTGACCCGAAAAAAAACCGGGTAGGCATGGCGATCGAAGCCATGTCCTACCCGGTTCTCATTTCCGTCGGGCCGGCATGATTGTCCCGGCAGCGTCTTTTCCCTTCGCTCTAGGCCATCAACCCTTCGCCAGCGCGTTCATAGTCGAAGAGCTCCTCGGGCCGGAACCAGTAGGCGATCTCTTGCGCAGCCTCTTCGACGTTGCCCGAGGCGTGGATCAGGTTCTTGGTCGACCGCTTCTCCAGGCTCGACAGCGTGTTGGAGTCGATGGCGAAATCCGCCCGGATCGTGCCGGGTTCTGCACGAGCCGGAATCGTGAACCCGATCATCCTGCGTACCGCTGTGATGGCGTGTACCCCTTGGAGCACGATCGCAACCACCGGGCCGCTCGACACATACTCGATCAGCCAGCGTCGCACCATCGTACCGATCTCCAAGGGATCCTTTGTTCCCAGTACCTCTACGACATCCATGCCAAACTGGGCAAAGGAGTCGAGCGTTTTTTGCCCCATGCCCGCAATCCACGCATCATCTCCGGCATAGTGCCCTGCGGCCATCTCTTCGGTTGGGACTACCATCTTGAGTCCCACGATCTTCAATCCTGCCCGCTCGAAGCGGGTGATGATCTCACCTGATAGTCCCCGCGCGACAGCATCTGGCTTGAGCAGCACCAGCGTCCGCTCCTTTTTGATCGATTCTGCGTCCATATCCACCTCACTCTTTATGGTTTCACAAGACAAGCTGAAGCCTGTCTGAGGGCTTCAGCTTGTCGAGCTCTCCTGGGCTGCGCGTCTACTAGCCGAACTTGTAGGCGACCCCGAATCCGCCGCGGGGAAGTTCCCACTGGATGTTCTTGTATGGACATCCGACCCGGCAGCTCCCACATTCGACACAGCTCTGGTAGGCGACCTGGATGCGGCCGTCGTTGCCCTGGGTGTAGACGCCCACCGGGCAGAAATAGAGGCACGGTTTGTACTCGCAGCGGGCGCAGACCGCCTGGTCGATGATTCGCAGATGTGCCTTATCCTCATCGATAAAGTACTTCAGGCTCATCAGGAGGTCATCGACGTAGACGTTGGGAAGCGTCGCCTTGACCTCCTCAGGTAGTTCTTTCGCCTCAAATGCATCGCCTGTTTTCATCGCCATACGATCACCATCCCATCACTGAGCGCGCCATCGAGACAATGTCCCCGGCAGCCTTGATCAGCCCGCGCCGGTTGGTCAGCGAGCCGAGCATCCCCTTGAAGAGTTCCTTCTTGGGCTTTCCATAGGCGGTGAAGAACTGCCCCAGCGCGCCGTTGACGAAGTTCGGGTAGACGTCCATAAACTGCGGGTGCGTTTCCAGGAATCTGGAGAAGCCGCGGTACTGCTTGAGGTCCTTGAGGATGAAGCCCTCACTCAGCCGGTCCTCGTAGCGTGACATGACCTTCGCGGTGAAGTCGCCCCGGCTGTGCGCTTCCAGGGCCGTCTCGCCGGCGAGCTTGCCCGCGACGATGGCCATATTGGTCCCTTCCCAGTGCAAGGCGTTGACCATCGCAGCGGCGTCACCGGCAACCATAGCGCCGTCGGTCGCCAGCTTGGGCATCGCGCGATAGCCGCCCTCGGGGATCAGGTGTGCACCGTATTCCAGCAACTGCCCGCCCTTGATCAACGGGGCGATTGCCGGATGGTCGAGGTACCGCTGGAGGACATCATAGGGCCTGAGCCGGTACTCGGCGAGTGTGTCCAACATGACGCCCAGCCCGATCGACACACTGGCCTTGTTCGTGTAGACGAAGCCCATCCCCGGCAATCCCAGGGAGACGTCGCCCAAAACCGAGACTGCCAGGCCGTGGGCGTCATCCGGGAGTCCGAAGCGCGCGTTGATTGTCTCCATCGGCAACGAGATGACTTTCTTGAATGCCAGAGCCATCTGTGCCGGTTCGAGATCACGGTGGATGAGCCCCAGCTTCTGCGTCAGGATGTTGTTGACCCCCTCGCAGATGATGACGACCGGGGCATGGATCTCGCCCTGGGGCCGGTCGGTGAGGACACCCGTGACCTGCCCATTCTCCTCGCGGATGAAGTCCACAACCGTGGTCTTGGGAATGAGGAAGGCGCCCGCTGCCTGGGCCTGTTCTGCCCACCAGGGGTCGAAGTTCGCCCGCAATGTAATGAAAGCGTCGGGGGGATCGGCGTTGAGCTCACCGCCCTGCACGGTCATTCGTGTCAGCCCGTCCTTGCCGAGGAACCAGAACCCGGCTTCGGTGACCGGACGCTCAAAGGGCGGGCGGCGATCCATGAAGTCGGGCACCAGATCTGCGATCGCGTGCGTGTAGATCGCGCCTCCGAAGTAGTTCTTGCCGCCGGGCTTCTGGCCGCGTTCGATCAGGGCAACGTTCAATCCGCCTCGCGCCATGACCATGGCGGCTGCGGAACCGGCCAGGCCGGCGCCCACCACTACGGCATCGAACTCGATACGTTCGCTGTTCATGCCTGTGCCTCCTTGCGCGCCTTGATCTCCTTGATCATCGCGGGAATGACCTCGTAGAGATCCCCGACGATGCCCACGTCGGCGACCTCGAAGATTGGGGCATTGGGGTCGTTGTTGATGGCGATGATGAAGTCCGAGTTCTGCATCCCCACCTTGTGCTGCAACGCACCGGAGATCCCGGCTGCAACGTAGACCCTGGGCCTGACCGTCTTGCCACTCTGCCCGACCTGGTGCGCGTAGGCGATCCATCCTGCATCGACGCAGGGACGTGATGCGCCCACGACTCCGCCCATCGCGTCGGCCAGCTCCTTGATCAGTGCGAAACCATCCGGCCCGCCCAGACCGCGGCCTCCGGAGACGATAACATCGCTGTACTCGATGTCCACGGTGTCTTCCTTGCCGTGAATGAACTCGAGGATGCAAGCGCGTGCGCCTTCTTCGGTGACCTCCACGGCTTCTTCCACGATCTCCCCGCGGGCCTCGGGGTTGTAGGCGGGCGCCGGGAACACCCGCGGGCGCACGCTGGACATCTGCGGCCTGTGGCGGCGGCAGACGATCGTCGCCATAATGTTGCCGCCGAAGGCCGGACGGGTCGCCAGCAAGAGCTTCTGCGGCGCGCCCTTCACCTCCCCCATCTCCAGTTTGGTGCAATCGGCGGTGAGTCCCGTACCCAATGACGTGGCGATCGCTCCGGCCAGATCAC
>JAKJAE010000358.1 GCA_022707665.1 Chloroflexota bacterium | reverse complement strand
GTTCATCCGTAAGTTCCATTGCTCAGACTCCTCTGCGTGGTCTGAGCTTAGTTTACCATTTTTGAGATGAGTTCTAGTAAGGAGATGATGGAATGCCATTAACGTTCGACTATCCGCTTGAGAAGCTCAAGACCTACACGGGCATGAACCCGCGCCCGGCGGACTTTGATGCGTTCTGGGACAGGAGCCTTGCGGAGATGCGCGCTTTGGATCCGGCAGTGGAGCTGGTACCAGCCCAGTATCAGACCTCCTTTGCCGAGTGCTTTCATCTGTACTTCGCCGGTGTTGGTGGCGCCCGCGTTCACGCCAAGTTCCTGCGACCAAGGAAACTGACGGCTCCAGCGCCTGCCGTGTTGATGTTCCACGGGTACTCCGGTGACTCCGGCGAGTGGACTGACAAGCTTGGTTACGTTGCTGAAGGTTACGTCGTTGCTGCACTTGACTGCCGCGGTCAAGGGGGGCTGTCACAGGACGTTGGTGGTACTGCGGGGTGGACCCTGCGCGGTCACATCATCCGCGGGCTTGATGATGCTCTCGCAGGCAAACCGGAGAAGCTCCTCTTTCGGGACATCTTCCTGGATACGGCCGAGCTGGCGAGAATCGTTATGGAGATGGACGGCGTTGACCCCACACGCGTCGGCGCGACGGGGGGCAGCCAGGGTGGGGCACTCACTGTAGCGTGTATGTCGCTGGAACCGCGCATCAAGCGGGCGGCGCCGGTGTTCCCATTCCTGAGCGACTACAAACGGGTCTGGGACATGGACCAGGACAAGGATGCCTATGCCGAGCTGCGTGAGTACTTCCGTAAGTTCGATCCAACCCATGCGCGCTCTGACGAGATCTTCACGGCGCTGGGCTACATCGACGTGCATCACCTCGCTCCGCGAACTCAGGCCGAGGTGCTCTGGTTCACGGGTCTGATGGACACGATCTGTCCACCCTCAACGCAGTTTGCGGCCTATAACGGGATCACGTCCGAGAAGTCGATGGTCATTTACCCGGACTTTGGCCACGAAGGCCTGCCGGGGAGCAGTGATCGGATCTTCCAGTATATGAAGGGTATGTAGGAACTCGTAACTGAGCCAAAAGGAGGCCAGCGTACATGGCACTGTCCAAGATCAGGCGTGAGGAGTTGTTGGAGTTGTATTCTGACCTGCGCGTCGCCGATGTCCGTGATGGGATGGACTGGATGATGCGTCACAATTATGGATCGATGGCTCCGGAGATCCGGCCCCTATGGAGAACCCGTGCTGTAGGTATCGCCAGGACAGCGCGCTATCTGCCGTACCGTGGCGAGGTGCCCAAGATGACGCCCGACGAGTATTCTGCCTGGTCGGGATGGTACTACAACAACGTCTGTACCTACCCGTGGATTGCTGCTATCGAGAAGGGCGACTTCTGCGTCATAGATCAGGGTGGTGTGAACGCCGGTTTGATGGGTTCCAACAACACGATGGACGGTGTGATCAAGGGCGCCACTGGCTATGTTTCCAACGGTGGCGTGCGCGATACCGATGAGATCATCTTACAGAAAATACCGTTCTGGTCCCGTATCGTGTCACAGGGGATGGTTCAGGGCCGGCTCCAGTTTGACGCTTTTGACATCCCCGTTGAAGTTGGCGGGGTTCTGGTCTACCCCGGCGATGTCGTGGTAGCTGATGGCGACGGGGTGATCGTTGTGCCCCAGGACGTTGCCGTCGATGTTGCGACCTATGCTCATCGAGAGTTGCGCAACGACAAGGTAGCGCGGAGGCAAAAGTACGAGGCGTTGGGTTTGGAACCCGACGACACGGTTAAGTAGGAGGGCAGCGATGTTTTCCAAGTCATACAGTGGCGCTCTCGAGGTTGTCGTCGTTGGGATTGCGCCAGGCGAGATGTTGCTGGAGACGATTGAGGCAGCGATCAAGGAGCATGGGATTCAGAATGGTGCGGTCGTTTCAGGCATCGGCACGCTCAAGGTTGCGCGCATGCATCACATCGAGCACGACCACTTCCCACCTGACGATCGCATTTTCATCATCGAGAAGCCGCTGGAAGTCTCGAGTATCAGTGGCATCATCGCCAACGGCAAGCCCCATCTGCACATGACCGTGGGCTTTCGAGACGAATGGTCGATCGCGGGCCACCTGGAACCCGGATCGGAGGTGCTTTACCTGGCTGAGGCGGTGATCCTGCGTTTCGACGCACTCAAGCTGGACCGGCACTTTGATGCGGAACGCCGGATCAGCCTTCTGGGTGAGGGGCACTGACGCGCGGGCAGCCGGCGAACAACGGCAGGATAAGACCAAGCTAGCTGACACGGACCCAAACTTCTAGAGACATCTGCCTGCGCCCCTGGGGCGCGGGCTACTTCAACAACGGGGTATGAGGACAATGCGGATCGCAGTCACTGGTGGGATTGGTAGCATTGGACGGACGACTGTAGCACAACTCATTTCGCATGGGCACACTGTGCTTGTGCTGGATCGAGTCTCAGAGAACGATATCACGCCCGAGGTTGCTGAAGAGATCAGAGGGGCAGACTATCGGCAGGTCGACATTACGAGCTTTGAGGAACTCAGAGGGGTGTTCGATGGGTTGGATGCGGTTGTGCATCTCGCGGCCCTTGCAGCGCCTTCGATGGGGCCTGAGCACATCATCTTCGACATCAATTGCAGGGGCAGCTTCAACATCTACCGGAGCGCTGCAGATGCCGGGATCAAGCGAGTGGTCAGCGCGAGCTCGATCAACGCTTTGGGCTTCAACTACGGGATCAAGTCATTCCCCATCCGCTATTTCCCGATCGATGAGGAACATCCGGACTATACGACCGATCCTTATTCGTTTTCCAAACGTGCTCTGGAGGAGACCGCGGCCTACTTCTGGCGACGCGAGGGAATCTCCGGGGTATCGTTGCGCTTTCCCGGCGTCTACAATCTGTCGGGCGAGCGCGGATCGTGGTGGGTGAAGGGTGCCGCAAGACGCCGTGAAGCACTCGCGGTGCTGAATCAGATTCCGGAGGAGGAGCGCAGAGCGCGCCTCGCGGCGGCTGTGGAACGACAGGAGAGCGTGCGCGGAGAGCGTTTGAAGGAGCAGCCGTGGGAACTTCAGCGGGAGCGCTGGGAGAAGATGCGCCACGAGGGACCGCCGCCCCCTGAGGTGATGCTCTGCTTCGGGCGTGAAGATTTCTGGGCCAGCATCAATGTTCTCGATGCGGCACAGGCCATCGAGAAGGGCGTCACGGCAGAGTATGAGGGGAGCCACCCACTGTTCGTGAATGACAGTCACAATTCTGTCGGTGTTGATAGCGAACTCCTGGTGTCCTATTGCTTCCCGGAGGTGACCACGTGGAAGCGTCGCGTGGTGGGCAGTGAGACGTTGGTGAGCTATGACAGGGCTCGCGCGCTGATCGGGTTCG
>JAKJAE010000357.1 GCA_022707665.1 Chloroflexota bacterium | reverse complement strand
CCTCTGCAGGGACGGCGACGCGGCCCCGGCGGGGTTCGATCCGGCGGTCACTGCGGAGGGCGAACACGACGGTTCGCCCCACGTCTCGGATCGCGGGCGTCTCGCCTATACGGCTCAAGTTCGGACCGCTTTTCCCGGGAACAAACGTTCTGCTGTAGGGGCGAGGTAGACCCGCAGCCGGGCCAGCTTGGCGAAGCCGGGGCGTCTCGCCTGCCACCCGCTGAACCAGGCGCCTCGTTGGGTCTGTCTCGCCCTCTGCAAGGACGGTAACGCAGCCCCGGCGGGGTTCGATCCGGCGGTCGCCCCTACGGCAGATGTTGCAGGTTTGGCGGCTTCGCTTGATGCCCATGGGCGTCTCGCCCCCCCCCCGATCTCCAGCAATCCTATCTCAGAGCACCATCCACACTGAGGACCCACCACGGTTTGACACCCCCGCGCATAGGCCTACACTGCATGTAACCCAATGTAGCCGGGCCACCTGGGCAGCGCAGACCATAACATGGCGGAGTCAAGGAGCGCACATGACGGAATCAGCCATCGCGATCACGGGTCTCACCTACCGGTACAGGGGCACCAAACGGAACGCCATCGAGGCCATCGACCTGGAACTACAGAAAGGCGAGTTCCTGGTCCTGATGGGGCCGAGCGAGGCCGGCAAGAGCACGCTCGCCACGTGCATCAACGGCCTGATCCCCCACTTCCACAAGGGAAAGCTCAGCGGCGACGTAGTTGTCTACGGCAAGAACACCCGTGAGCACACCGTCTCGCAGATGGCTGAAGACGTTGGCCTGGTCTTTCAGGACTTCGAAGCCCAGCTCTTCTCGACCAACGTCGAGCTCGAGGTCGCGTTTGGTCCGGAGAACTTCGCCGTCCCGCGCGACGAGATCGCGACGCGCATCGACGAGAACCTGAGTTACGTCGGCCTGACCAGCTTCCGCCACCGGCCTCCGGCTACCCTCTCCGGAGGGCAGAAACAGAAGCTCGCGATCGCGTCGGTGCTCGCGCTACAGCCCAAGGTGCTGGTGATGGACGAGCCCACCACTGATCTGGACCCCATCAGCAAGATGGGGATCTACGAGATCACGGGCCGCCTGCGCCAGCGCTCGGACCTGACGCTCCTGGTCGTGGAGCACGATACAGAGGAAGTACTCGAGGCTGATCGCATCGCCCTGCTCCAGGATGGCCACCTCATCAAGGTTGGGCCTGCGCGCGAGATCCTGCAGGAGGTCGACCTGTTCGAGAGCCTGGGCCTGATGCCCCTGGGGATTGCGCGCTTCTTCAAAGCTATGGGCGCGGAGACCCTGCCCCTCACGCCAGACGAGGCCGTGGCGGCCTACCGGAGCGCCGGCTGGAGCATCTCCAGCGAATGCTACGAGGCCATCCTGGAACGGGAACGCCAACTGGAGCGCGAAGTATCAGCCCGCGAGCCCCTGATCCACTGCCGCGACCTCGAGTTCAGCTACCCCGGCGGCGTCAAGGCGCTCGACGGCATCACGCTCGACATCTTCAAGGGCGACATCGTGGCCATCGTGGGGCAGAACGGCAGCGGCAAGACGACGCTTGCCAAGCAGTTCAACGGCCTGCTCCTCCCCACCGGCGGCGAGATCACGGTCCACGGCAAGACGACCAGGGAACAGGGCGTTTTCAAGCTGGGCCAGAGCGTGGGGTACGTCTTCCAGAACCCCGACCACCAGATCTTCTCCGAAACTGTGTTCGATGAGGTCTCCTTTGGACCCCGGTTGCGTGGTCTGCCCGAGCCGGACGTGAAAGCCCGCGTCAGCGAAGCCCTGGCTGCTGTGGGGCTGGAGGGCACAGAGCAGGAAGATCCCTTCAGCCTGACCAAAAGCGGGCGGCAGCGCGTGGCTGTGGCCGCGGTGTTGGCGGTGCAACCTGACGTCCTGATCCTGGATGAGCCGACCACCGGCCTGGACTATGGGGAACAGCGCGGCATGATGGAGATGGTCAAACACCTCAATGAGAACGGCAGCACCATCATCTTCATCACCCATCACATGTGGGTCGTTGCGGAGTATGCGCGCAAGGTCTTTGTGATAAAGGACGGACGCGTTCTCCTGGAGGGCACCGCGCGCGAGGTCTTCTCACACGAGCAGGAGCTCTCGATTGCATCGCTGCGCCCTCCCCACTTCATCCAGTTCACGAACCGGCTGGGCAGCACAATGTTGCGGCCCGCCGAGTTGGTCGAGTGCCTGGGAGGAGCGACAGCCTGATGGACGCCGAACTCTACCTTGACTACAACACGTCATACCACCGGCTGGATGCCCGCACCAAGATCCTGGCGTTTCTGGCGATCTTCATCGGGGCCCTGATGTTCAGGAATCCCATCTGGATGCTCCCGACTGTGGCGCTGGTGTTCGGGCAGATGCTCTGGGCGCGCTCGGCCAAGAACCTGATGCGCATTCGTTTCGTGCTGCTGGTGATGAGCGTGTCGAGCCTCGTGCTATGGAACTTCTTCTCGAACGGCACCACACCCCTGTTCTGGGTCTTCGAGGTCGAGTCGATGTACTACGCCATCAACCGGACCCTCTTCATCCTGTCGGTAGTCACCATGGGCACGATCTTGATCAGTACGACGCGCAACGAGGAGCTGGTGATGGGGATGATCAAACTGGGCCTGCCCTACCGCGTCGGCTTTGCCATCTCGACCTCGCTGCGCCTGGTGCCCACGGTGGCAGCCAGCTTGGCTACGATCAGCCAAGCCCAGCGCAGCCGCGGGTTGGATCTCGACACCGGGAACATCATCGAGCGGATCAAGAAGTTTCTCCCACTCCTGGTGCCGGTGTTCATCTCCAGCATCCGCAACACGAATATCTTCGGTATGGCTCTGGAGTCGCGCGGGTTCGGCGCGCGTGCCGAGCGCACCAGCTACCTGCAGATGGAAATGAAGACACTCGACTGGATCGTTCTGGCAGTAGCCCTTGTCTACGTCGTCGCCAGCATCGCGCTCAACCTGGCCGGGTACGGCAAACTCGTCGGCCTGACCAATTTCTAGGAGGCCGGGATGGATCCGCAGGTCAATACGTTGCTCCCGTTCCTGTTGCGGCGCGAGAACGTCGCGCGCTATGAGGAGGGTGTCGTTGTCATTGGCGATCGTCGGGCCTACCCGTTCGAGCGCGCCTTCGTGCGTTGCCCCGACGTGGAGTCGGTCGCCCGGGCAATCGAGGGCATGGTCACCCAGGGGGGCGGCCCCTCGATTGCTGCGTGGTATGCGATGGCACTCGCCGCGCGCGAAGCGGAGAGGATGCCGCGGGAAGCACAGCTCCCTCACCTCCGGGCAGCCCAGGCCCGCCTCGTCGCCACGCGTCCGACCAACACCGCGCTTGCGCGGCGGCTCGAGGGCGCGATGGGGGTGCTTCAGCAGGCGCACGAGTCGGGGGCGCCGCTTGTCG
>JAKJAE010000356.1:3170-3414 GCA_022707665.1 Chloroflexota bacterium | reverse complement strand
CGGCGGAGCCGGATCCGATGTCTCGAGGACAAGAAGCGGATCACGATGACTAGGCACACCCGCATACGACGCGATCCTGCCGGCCAACTGCACCGCGCCGTGCTCCTGGCGGCAGTAGCTGCCTGTGTGGGTGTGGTGATCTATGTGACACATCCCTTGCTCGTGAGGCAGTTCTCCGTTGAGGATCAGGCGCTGCCTAACCTGGACCGTTGGCTTACCGTGTTGGGGTTCTTCTCTGTGGCGG
>JAKJAE010000356.1:0-3151 GCA_022707665.1 Chloroflexota bacterium | reverse complement strand
ATGCTTGGTGCACTGGTGTGGGTGGTACGTGTTGCCGCAAGCATCACGAGCTCCGACGCAGGCAACGCTTGGGCGCCTCGGGTCCCCGAACGGGAGAGCATCGGCCCACGGCCTCCGATGGGCGATGTGACACTAGGTGCGGCGTTCCCCGAACGGGTGCTGACCATCAGCCGGGCCATCGCCGGCGTTCTTGATCCGAGCGTGCTTGCGCAGCGGGCACTGGGGGCCATCAACGATGCCTTCGACCCAGAGTGCGCTGGACTCTTTCTGGTTGACAGCGTCGCCGGCACGATCGTGCTTCAGGCTGGGTTACGTCGAAATGGAGAGGCGATCGCGCCACAGGGCCATAGTGTGAGATTGGGCTATGGACGGCTGGGGGCTGCTGTTGCTGGCTTCGAGTCCCACGTGTCGTCTGAGACCGCGGAATCCCTGATACTGCATCCCGATCCCGAGGTGCGGGGCAGTCGTGTTGAAGCCATCATGCCAATGCGACATCAGGGCAGAGTCGTCGGAGCGCTTGTGCTTCAGAGTAGCGATGCTGACGCGTTTGGTCCGACAGTTCTTGCGGCACTGCAGGACATTGCTGATCAGATTGGCGCTGCCGTCGAGTCTGCACTGGGGTATAGGTCCGTTCAGATTGCTCTAACTGCGGCCCGAAAGGCGCTTGGCCAGGTAAGCCGGGAAGCATTGGGGAGCGCGCTCCCCCAAGGCGTCCTGGGCTACCAATGCCTCTCAACCGGGGATATCGAGCCGGTTTCCGGCGAATGGGATGAGGATCTTGCGCCCGTGGCGGCCCGCGGGCAGGCGATAAGGCAGGGACCGACCTTAGCTGTGCCCATCAGAACGCAAGACACTGTGGTCGGGGTGGTGCAGTTGCAGAAGCCTGATGCCGAGTGGACCGATCGCGAGGTGGGCCTTGCTCGCGCCGTTGCGGACCATCTTGGCGAGGCGCTTGAACGGGCGCGCCTTCGTGATGAACTGGCCTCAATCACTGCCAGAGCACGTGTGGTGCACCAAGTAGCTGAACGACTGCACGCGGCCGACGACTGGGACTCGTTGATGCGGTCTGCGGTGGAGGAGATTGGCCATGCCGTACAGGCCTCACGCGTGTACATTCAATGGCTACCACCAGGACCTGCTGACAGGCCCGGCTCAAGGGATCAGGAACCATCAGTCGCTGGGTTGGACGAGCCATGACTCTGCCATCTTACCAACGTGAGAAGGTTGTCCCGGAGAGTCTTGACCGGTTAGGCGCGATCGTGCCCGCGCTGTCTCTTCTCGCTGGTGCGGCTGTTGCGGCTACCGGAATCAAGATGCAGGCGTGGCAACTGGTCGCTGTTGCGGTCTTGCTGTTGGTCAACGCACTCGTGTTCTGGACGGGTCGCTCACTTGCCCGGCGCGCGGGAGAGCGGGTTGGCGGTAGCCTGATGGTTGTGGCGACGTGGGTGGCCTTTGTCGGCGCCGCCACGTTGGTGAGCGGCCTTCATGCGGCCCTCGGGACAGTTGCGCTGATCGCTGCAATACTACTCACCGCCCTGGTGATCGTGCCTGGTGGACGCGTGTGGTTCTGGGTCGGCGGCGTGCTGGTAAGCACCGCCATCTGGCTTTCCAACAAGCTCATCCTACCGTGGGCTCGGTTCGATGTGAACAGGTCGCCGGTCACGTGGCTGGGCGCCTGGCTCGTCTTGGGAAGCGTGTGCGTCATCTTGGTGTTGCAGACCATTCGGGCGTATCGGAGGGCAAGCTCGATTCCCACCCGGCTGACGGCGCTCGTTGTGGGATTGGCGCTGGTTACGGCGGGAGCGATGCACGGGATCTCGTCGCTGATGCGAGCCATTGACGAACGCCAGCAGGTGTATGCGCATCTCAGGGACGATGTTGCGCTGAAGCGAGTGGCGGTTGAGTCATGGGTGAAGCGGTTGAGCGCAGTGCTTGAGACGCAGGCGGCTGTGGACGACACCATGAGCCAGCTCTACGGTGCCATTTCTGCGGGAAGCCCTGAGCAGCCTGATCCTCGGGCCATAGAAGTTGTTCGCGACGGGTTCGATCGGGTGGTAGAGCGCACCCAGGTCTTCCGTGAGATTGCGCTGGTGGATGCAGAGGGGCGCGTTATTGCCTCGACGAGCAAGCCTAGAGAGGGGTCTGGTGTTGCTGCTATCGCTGGATGGATGCACCGAGAGCAGCCGGATGAATCCATCGCCGCGATCACGATCGATGACGCGCGCGCCGGTGAGCGTGTGGTTCTGGTGGCAAAGCCGCTCGTTCGTGCTGATGAGTCTATGGGGTTGTTGGTGGGCTGGGCAGATCTGAGACCCCTTGCCCAGATCGTGAACGCCGGCGCTGACGACTGGCCGAAAGTGACGTATGTTGTGGGATCTGATGGTGTACTCCTCGCTGACCTGGCGGGTTCTCCCGTCCACAGCGATGCCATCGACGCAGCTCTCGCCGGTGAGACGCCTGGCCAGTTGGCCTACACGAACCACGAAGGTGTGGCAGTGCTGGGCGCATATGAATGGGTTCCTGAGCTTAAGATTGCGATCGTATCTGAGGTGCCCAGGACCGCAGTTGGGACTGTTGCTGGCCCGTCCGGTGTAAGGACGGCGACCATTGTTAGCGCTGTCACTGCACTACTCGCGGCGCTCTTCGGCGGTGCTCTGGCCTATGCCGCGGCCCAGGACGTTGCACAACCCATGGCTGCGCTCTCAGATGCGACGCTGGCGATCGCTGACGGCGATCTGGACCAGGTTGTGGACGTCAGTAGTGACGATGAAGTGGGAGCACTGGCGGAGTCGCTGAATCTCATGTCGGCGCAGCTTCACGACACGATGCGTGCCGCCGAGCGCAGCCTGCACGTTCGAACTCAGGCGCTGAAGGCTGTCGCCGAGGTTTCGGAGGCGACAGCATCCGCGACCGAACCGCATGACCTACTGGGAAAAGTCGCTGATGTGATCCGACAGCATTTCGCGCTTGACTATGTGGGGCTATACCTGCTCGATGAAGAGCATCGCTATGCGGTGCTTCGGGCAGGTACGGGCGAAGTGGGTGCGACGATGCTGGCCAGCGGTTGGCGACTCCTTGCTGGTGGGGACTCGATGATTGGCCAGTGTGTCGCCTCGGGCGAGCTCATCGTTATGCAGCGTGCGACGGATCA
>JAKJAE010000355.1 GCA_022707665.1 Chloroflexota bacterium | reverse complement strand
GGTTGAAGATCGGGGTTGATCCTCTGGGGGGTGCGACCGTGGGATTCTGGGAACCCATTGCCGATGCCTATAAGATCAACCTGGAGATTGTGAACCCCGTCGTCGACCCGACCTTCTCTTTCATGACCGTCGACCACGACGGCAAGATCCGTATGGACTGCTCTTCACCCTACGCGATGGCTGGCCTGATCGGGTTGCGGGATCAGTTCGACATCGCGTTTGGCGCTGACCCAGATGGGGATCGCCACGGCATCGTGACCCCGAGTGTGGGCCTGATGAACCCGAACCATTACCTCTCCGTGGCCATCTGGTACCTGTTCCAGAACCGGCCCGCGTGGGGCAAAGACGTTGCGGTGGGCAAGACGCTGGTGTCGAGCTCGGTGATCGACCGTGTGGTGGCCTCATTGGGGCGCAAGCTATGTGAGGTGCCTGTAGGGTTCAAGTTCTTCGCCCCCGGTCTCTACGATGGCTCCCTCGGTTTCGGGGGCGAGGAGAGTGCCGGTGCTTCGTTCCTCCGGCGCGACGGAACGGTGTGGACGACTGACAAGGATGGCATCCTGCTAAGCCTATTGTCGGCGGAGATCACGGCCCGCACCGGACGCGACCCGGGCGAGCTCTACCG
Source organism: Chloroflexota bacterium (assembly GCA_022707665.1). GTDB lineage: Bacteria > Chloroflexota > Anaerolineae > B4-G1 > SLSP01 > PWVB01. The sequence continues at coordinate 2,808 of JAKJAE010000355.1, read as the reverse complement.
GACGTTGGAGGACCAGTTCGGCCAGGCAGCCTACGCGCGCATTGATGCGGTCGCTAACCCGGAGCAGAAGAAGATCCTGGCGAATCTGTCTCCCGACATGGTCACAGCGCGCGAACTCGCGGGAGATCCGATCATCGCCAAGCTGACGCGCGCACCGTGCAACGGTGCCCTCATCGGTGGACTCAAGGTGGTCACGGACTACGGCTGGTTCGCTGCGCGTCCTTCGGGGACGGAGGACATCTACAAGATCTACGCCGAGAGCTTCCGGGGGCCCGAGCACCTGGTGCGCATCCAGGAGGAAGCGCAGATCATCGTGGCGGCGGCGTTTACTCGATAACGACGGTGACCCCGACCTCAGCCCAGTTGTAGAGAGTCTCGGCGGCAGGGATGCCGAGGATGATGCAGCCGAAGGAGGCCGGATGTCCCAGGGATCCTTCCCATAGCCGGTTGCCGCTGGCCAGGATGGGTAGCTCGTGGAAGCCATTTTCCACGCCACCGCCGGCTGGATAGACGGCAATGAAGTAGGGCATCCAGAGATCCCACTGCGAGGCATACGCCTCTTCGTATTTCGCCAGAACCTGGAACGTCCCCGCGTGGGTGGGTGAGTCTTTCATGCCAGTCGACACGGGCCAGTCCCAGAGTAACTGGCCGTTTTCGTAGACGCGGGTGCGCTGCTCCGCGAGGCTGACAACAATCCGCTTGCCGACCACGGGCATGTTGGGCGTGAGCACGTCCTGTGAAGGAATGCGGATCTGCTGGCCCACAAAGAGCTTGTCAACGTCGATATCCCGATTGGCCTCGGCGACCAATCCCGGGGGCATTCCGAATTTCGCCGAGAGGCTGGTCAGGGTATCACCGGCTTCGACGGTGTAGGTCCGTTCCGCATGCGTTAGATAGAGCCAGAGCACCTCCTGACCCGACTCCAGCGCCTTGAAAACCTTGGCCGCGGCCTCGTCATAGCGGAAGCCGCGACCCTGTCCCATTCCCTCTGCTAGCGCGATGAGCGTGTCGCGGATGGCGTATTGGTTCATATCTACCGTCGGTCTGCCGCCCTCCCCGGGGACCAGGTAGAGCCAGTCGGCGATTTCCCTCCGCCCCAGCGACCAACTGAGCGTCTCATCGGTGAGCACGTCGTACGTCATCAGCGTGATCTGGCGTGCCAGCAACGTCTCTGCCTGCTCGATGATGTTGCCGGGGTCGAGCTCAGCAGGTGCGATGACCTGGAAGGCCAGGGGTACCTCAACGCGGTAGGGCGTTCCACCAACCTCGCGCAGGCGTGCCAGTGTCGTCGCGATGTCGAGCACGCGGCCGGTCTGTCCCGGAACGATGACCACTTCGCCCTGTTCGAGTTTCAGCGTGGGATCGATTACGGGCTGGGACGCCTCGCGGTCGACCTCGGCGAGCAGCGCGCGGGCTGCCGTCGTGTCAAACAGGAAGCGCGGGGCGACATCATGGTAGTAGAGCCAAATGCTCACGCCACGATACACCGCGTCCCACCGCGTAGGCCGCATTGGCCGTTCCTGCCGTATCCACCTTCAGACCACCCAATGTCCAGGGATAGGACCACTGCTGATCACCGTCCGTCAGTACCAGCATGCCGGTATCAACCTGATCTGCCACGGCGTCGAGGGCAGTTGCTGCCTGGGCAGGTGTCATGCCTCCGAGGTGAACGCCGAGGGCGTAGACATTGGGGTAGATGGTCTCTTCGTAAATCCGGTTCGTGCGCTGCAGGAAAACCCACCCTGCGAAGGCCGACAGACCAGCCAGCAGTAGGAACAGCAGGAATGCGGTACCTGCTGCCCCAAGTGTGCTCCCGGGTATGCGCGACGGCTGCTTTGTGGTACGAGCGCCCATGGTTTCCTTGCTCTGCATGGCTGTCTGACTCGATAGTGTACCCTGCAGGGATCAGGAATCAAGAAAGGAACGCATCGAGCTTCCGGGAGGCACTGCGGGTTTCCCGGAAGCTCCTCGCGTGATTAGATGCTGGCAGGGCCGGAGGTGCCGGCGCGTGCCAGGTGCTGCGCGTGTTTCTGCGCGTGCAGGTCGAGGACCTGTTGCTGCACTTTCTTAAGGTAGTCTCCGCGCAGGGGGTACCACTGCAGGATGATCGCCCCGAGGATCATCGCCACACCGGGGATCAGGCCTACGAGGACCTTGATGCCCCATAGCGCGCTCGCCGGTTGGTCCAGCATGATCTGGCCCTGGTTGGCCTCACGGGTGATGAAATCTGCCGACTCGAGCACGAAGGGCATCAGGGCCAGGGCGATAGATTGCGCGGGCTTGGTCAACAGCGCATTGACGCCGAAGAAAGCCCCTTCACGTCGCACGCCCGAGCGCAGCTCATCCTCATCGGCCACCTGTGCGAATAGCACATTGGTGAGCGTCTGAGGCCCCGCCAGGCCAAACCCTGCGGCGACCATGCAGATGGGGATAAGGGGTGTGGGGACGATGACAATCAGAATCAGCGCCACGCCAGCGATCATGAGCAGCAGCCGCTGCGCACCGACGACACCCAGCCGCCGTCTGAGCACGCTGGTCATCGGCACCCCGATGATGAGCGAGATGAAGAGACATCCGACCAATATCATCGAGTTCATCTGGAGGACGTAGTCCGCCAGGTAGAAAATGGCGCCTAACAGCAGGGCCTGCATGAGGATCGACATGAAGTTCTGGGCGACGAGCACCAGGAAGGAGCGGCTGGTGAAAGTGTATTTCAAGGCCGGACCCAGCTTGAGCGGCTCATCGACTTCATGGAACTCCGGGCGCTCCCGCACCCGGAGCGTGGTGATGATGATCATCACGGCACTG
>JAKJAE010000354.1:3201-3443 GCA_022707665.1 Chloroflexota bacterium | reverse complement strand
CGGATCGGAGAATTTCTACGATGTCGACGCTTTGCGTGCCTCAGGCGGGTTGCCCGGGTTATGCTGGTCGTGTGGGAACGCCCTCGTGCTTCCGCCACGCATCCGGGTTGGGGATGCCGTCGTGATGCTCAACCACGACACGCGCCTTTATCCGCACCATGTCGACGATGACAGGCTTTACGACTTTGGCGCCCCAATCGCAGAAGTCGTGCGGCACCCAAAGGATCCGAGCATCTGGGGGC
>JAKJAE010000354.1:0-3191 GCA_022707665.1 Chloroflexota bacterium | reverse complement strand
ACGGTCACGACTGACGCCGGACAGACCTACCAGGATGTCGCCCCCGGCCGCAGCGCCACCCTCGCGGTAGGTACGCGCATCAACTTTGGCAAGCAGGAAGGTGAGATTCGGGTGTAGGCGACGTCGTCGAGCTGTGAAATGGGCGCGACCGCCGGAGGACATCCGGCGGTCGCGCTGTGCTTGCCCGAAGCGGCAACCAGCGCCAACTCTATTCCCAGAGCATCACACCGACCGTCATCGGCAGGCACTGTGGGTTCGACATTCCGGCGCCAGGCACGATTTCGCCGGGCTGGATCGTCGCATCCTGAAAGACTCCGTAGATCGACTTGCCGTCGATTTCCGTGATCTGTACCTCGGCGATACCGATAATGTGGTAGTAATACGCTGAGCTGCCGGTGATCCATTTGTCGACAGGCTGAGGCTTCCCCGGGAACACTGTCTCCATACAGATTTCGTGTTTGGATGAGTTGCATGTACCCGTGTAGATGTAGTCGAAGATAGGCACGTAGCTAGTCTTCCCGATGTACTTGGCAATCTGCGGGCGTGCAGCGGCGATCTCACCAGTCGCGCCCAGTATGTAGTCGCCGCCGGTCGTGCCGACGTCACCCAGCCAGAACGGGTAAGGGTACTCGCAAGTTGCGGGATCGGCCCAGCCCACCAACCCCGTTTTCTCGATGTCCGGCAGCTTGCATCCCGTCGCATTCATGGTCTGCGAGAAGGCGCGTGGTGTGATGCCGCCGTCGGAGTTGTAGATGTGTCCCAGCTGCAACCATCCGCGCTGTGAGTAGGGGTCCGACCCGCCAAAGCACAGATCATCGTGAACTCTGCAGAACTGCCCCTGATCGTCATCTTTGATCTCGAACAGCTCCCCTGGCCCCAGGCCCTCGATCGCGATCACGGGGACGGCAATGGGTAGCAGCTGCCCCTGGTACTGCGTGATCCGCCCGGCCATCGCGGTGGCCTGGCCAACGCCTACGATGTGCTGCTGGCCGAACAGCTTCATGAATGTTGTCGTTTCGGTGGTCACCGTGCTGGCCGCCACGCCCGTTGCTCCGGCAGGAATGGGGACGTCGTTGCGTACGGCACCCACGTTCACGCCGTCTTTGTTGACATACCAGGCGGTGACATCGCCATCTGGACTAAACTCGTCGACGTCGTTCAGGCGCGCATATTCCAGGACGATGTTCATGATCTCGGTGTTGTCGGCGACGGTACTCGGTGCGCATTCCGAGAGGCGCGTGCCCAGGTGGCGCGCGCCAGCAAGTGCTGCGGCATCGGCGGCATTCTGTGCCTGCCGGCGCAGCGTGTAGAGGTGCCCTCCGTCGACGGCCAACCCCACCAGGGCAGCCATAGCGATGATAGCGAAGACCATAATGACGATGGCTTGCCCTCCCTCTGTATCGTGCGTCTCCTTCATGGATACCCCCTCTCGTTTCGTAGTCGTGGGCCTGCTCATGGTGCCTCCAATGGTCAATGTGTGCTTACAAGGGCGTGCGTTGCCGAACCGTGCAGTTCAAGCTCGCTGTCCGCCACGAGGGCATTGGCAAAGGGCGTATACAGCCGGAGCGTCAGGCGAGTCGTTACCGTGATAGGGGCGCCTGCGTGGAGCGCGGGAGGGTAAATGACGGTCACATCATTTGGTTCGATCGGGGCTAGCTGACGCGAGGCCTCGGCTGCACGTTGTCGGATCCCTGTCACATCGGCCGGGCTGCAGGATGCGTAGCTGGCGCCTTCGTCGGCAGCGTCCTTCAGCGACACGACCGCGTAGTAGGCGCGGCCGAAGTCCAGCAGGCCAAGCATCAGCATGATCAGAACCGGCAACGCTAGTGCTGCTTCGACCAAGCTTTGTCCCCGGTTACGCATTTGTGGCTTCCAGATCCTCATCGCCTACCTCGCTTCAAGAAATGGCGAACCCTCTACCCTCTCTTCTACTGATTCGCTGCCAACACAGCGCCAGAGATCGCGTCGACTTTGACGTCCACGAACCTATCCTCGGCGTATGCGGACACAGCCCACGTTGGCTGTCCCTCGTGCTGCTGAAGCCGGAATGTCACCTGCGCCTCAGGATGCTGCTGCACGAAATCGTCGCCACCTGCCGCCCGGAACGAGAGCCATGCGGTCTCGACCCCGTGCGGCGGCAACTCGCCACCGAGTGGGGTGGGCACCATGGGGATCTCGAACGGCGGTACCCACAGCGTTGAATCGTCGTCTATGACGACACCTGCCAGGCTGGATCCTGCTGGCGAGAAGTACGTGAACGCCCATGCTACTGGAGGGTTGCTGGTAGCTGCTTGACCTGGCGTCAGATACCAGGCTGCCTCAACGCGCACCAGATAGGCGTCATTGGCCCAGCCCGCGGCACGCTCTTGCGCTCGTACATGCGCTTCCGCTAACCCCACGACCGATGTGACGCCTCGCCGTATGACGCGTGGCCTGGCCCCCATGCGGTTATGTGCGTCAACGAGAGGTGCCAGGTTCCAAAGTAACAGGGCCAGCACCCCGGTCAGTGCCAGGATGACCAGCACCAGGGCAGGTCGGGCTGCAGAACGGGACTCCATATGGCTCGCTATCTCCCCCGCATCACCAAAGGAAGGAAAACCCTGAGGTCATCTGGCGGTTGACCCGCGCGATAGTAGACACCCTCGGGGACCCAGAGATCGTCATCCAGTCTGAATTCGGCCCATACAATGTGCGCATCGCCGTCCTGGTCCATCGCGATTTCGGGGTAGACTGACAAGGGTCGCGAACTTTCGGAAACGTTGACGGGTAGCTGCCAGCTGTCCCCCTGATTAGCAGAGCATCTCAGGCTAACTTCCTCGGGGCCAACCTCCGTGTATCCGTGCCAGGTCACGCACACAGAGGTTCCTTGCGTAGCGATAGAAGACCGCGCATACATGGGGGCATTGTTGGACACTTGCGCGGGCTGGATATTCAGCTTCACTACTGGGCCTTTTCCAAGCGGTTGATAGTGTATGTTCTGGTAGTCTGTTCTGATGTACTCAGTCCAGACTGTGTGAACCTGTCCCGAACCGTCAACCGCTAGCGTGGGACGCACTGCGTACTGCTGCTCTGGAGGTGACAGCCGAACTGGCTCCGACCACGTTGGCGGGATCGACGCAACGGTAGCTGTCACCAACCACGCCGCGGTATCCAACCTGATCACCGGTGTTACCCAGTTCTGCTCTTGTTGC
>JAKJAE010000353.1 GCA_022707665.1 Chloroflexota bacterium | reverse complement strand
CATGGTTCAGATCGCCGGGCCTGCAGGCGAACGCCAGTTGCCCATCGCGAAGTTCTTCACCGGACCCAAACGGACGGCGCTTTCTACTGGCGAGATCGTGACCGGCCTAGTATTGCCCCAGCCACAGGAGAGCACCATTGGTGCATTCGAGAAACTGAGCCGGCGCCAGGCCGGGGACCTGTCAATTGTGAGCGTCGCCGCCCTGGCCGCCCCCGGTAGTGGAGCGACCCCATCCTGGCGGCTTGCGCTGGGTGCTGTGAGCCCCACGCCGCTGCGCGCACCCGAATCAGAGGCCATCCTGGACGAGGGCTTGACCGACGAGTCGATCGATCGCGCTGCCGCTGCAGCCTATGGGTGCTGCTGCCCGATTGGAGACATCCGGTCGGGAGAGGAGTACCGCCAGGCGATGGTGATCAATCTCACGCGACGCGTCATCCGGACCGTGATAGACCGGATGGCCGCGGGCCAGTTGGGCTGACAGGGAGGTACCTATGCTCCATGAGATCTCACTAACCGTCAATGGGGACCTGCACACGCTCGTCGTAAGATCACATCACACCTTGCTCCAGGTGCTGAGGGAACAACTTGGGATCACGAGTCCCAAGCGCGGCTGCGAGAACGGCGAGTGCGGCGCCTGTACGGTCCTGATGGATGGCCTCCCCGTGAACTCGTGCCTGGTGCTGGCGCCTGAGGCCGATGGCACGACCATCGAGACAGCCGAGGGCCTGAGCGCTGGCGGTGAGTTGCACCCGCTGCAGGAAGCCTTTATCCAGCACAACGCCGTGCAGTGCGGCTTCTGCACGCCGGGCATGCTGATGTCGTCAAAGGCACTCCTCGATCGCCTACCGCATCCTACGGAGGACGAGATCCGCGATGCGCTTGTCGGGAACCTCTGCAGGTGCACGGGTTACCTCCGGATCGTCGAGGCGATACAGGATGTAGCCGCGAGAGGCGAGGAGGGCAAGCCGAAATGACCACGTGTGCACCTCTGAGGCTTTTCGGGAGGCGGGCCTATGGCAGTTGAAACGAATCACCCGGTCGGCAAAAGCGTTCCGCGCATTGACGCCCTGGAGAAAGTCACCGGCGCCGCGCAGTACGTGGATGACATGGCCTTCGGCCCAGGGCTGCTCTTTGGTAAGCTCGTCCACAGCCCGATAGCCCACGGGCTGATCAAACACATTGATGTCAGCGCAGCTCTGGCCCTGCCCGGCGTCAAGGCGGTTGTGACGGGACAGGATAACCCTCGTCGCCTCGGCCTCTATCTCAAGGACCGCTTCATCTTCGCCTACGACCGAGTGCGCTACGTGGGTGAGTCGGTAGCGGGTGTCGTTGCGACCAGTGAGGAGATCGCCGAGCGAGCTGCGGCCCTGGTTCGCGTAGAGTACGAACCCCTGGAGCCGATTTTCGACCCTTACCTTTCCGCGCAGCCGGCGGCTCCTCTGGTCCACCCGGACCTGGGGAGTTATGAAGTCGTCAACTTCATCTTCCCGGAGCCCGGGACCAACATCTCGGAGCACTTTCGCCTGCGTAAGGGCGACACGGACGCTGCCTGGCCCCGCTGTGCAACGGTTGTCGAGGGCACTTACAGATTGCCCCAGATCCAGCACGCCCCGATCGAGACGCACGTTGCGGTTGCCCGCTGGGATCCCTCAGACGAGATCACGCTCTGGGCTGCGTCCCAATCGCCCTTTGCCCAACGGGACCTTCTCGCGCAGAGCCTCGGCGTGCCGCATGGGAAGATCCGCGTCATCTCGCCTTACGTCGGCGGAGGGTTTGGGGGCAAAGCCGGGATCTCGATCGAGGCCAATGTGGCTCTGATGGCGGGCGCCGTGAAGGGACGTCCCGTCAAGGTCAGGATGACGCGCGAGGAGGAGTTCATTGCCACCAATGTGCGCCAAAGCCTTGTGGCAAAGATCAAAGTCGGGTGCGATGCGGACGGCTATCTCCTTGCTATGTAGGTCGCCTATTACTTCGGCGGCGGCGCGTACAACGACTATGGCGTGAACATCGCGCGCGCTGCGGGCTATTCCTGCACCGGCCCCTATGACGTACCCAACGTCAAGGGCGACTCGCTTTGCGTCTACACCAACCACCCGATTGGCAGCGCGATGCGTGGGTTCGGAATGCCCGAGATCCACTGGGCCATTGAGCAGGTGATGGACCTCCTTGCCGAGCGAACCGGGATAGATGCGGCAGAGTTCAGGCGACGTAATTGTGTGCGGACAGGTGATGTCATCCTCACGGGGATGACGATGCCTCAGTCCGATCTGGTCGCCTGCATCGACAAGGTCACCCAGGCCATCGGTTGGGGTAACCCGACCACACCCTCCGCCGCCAACAAACGACGCGGCAAGGGCATCGCCATCATGTGGAAGGCCCCAGCGATGCCTCCCAATCCTGGTAGCTCCGCCATCGTGCGCTTCAATGAGGATGCCACGCTGAACGTCTACATCGGCGGACAGGAGCTCGGACAGGGAGCCTTTACCGTCGCCGCACAGATGGCTGCCGAGGCCCTGGGCATCCCCTACGAGTGGGTGCGCGTCTCCGCCAATCCCGTCGATACGAAGTATAGCCCCTACGAATGGCAGACGGTCGCCAGCAGGATCACCTGGTCGATGGGCAACGCGGTGAAGGCGGCTGCCGAGGATGCGCGCGCCAAGGTCCTCGATATCGTGGCCCGCTATTGGAATGAAGACCCCGCAGACCTCGATATCAAGAATGGCATTGTCGTCTCGTACCGCTCAGAGCGGGAGCAACCCCTGCAGAAGATGGTCGTCTACGGGCTACCGAACGAGAACTTCGAGGGCTGGCAAGGGGGACCCATCGTCGGGTCGGGCAAGTTCATGCCCACCTACGTCACCGGCCTCGACCCCGAGACCGGACAGGGGACACGCGCCGTGGTCCATTACACGGTAGGCGCGCAGGCCGTCGACCTCGAGGTGGACACCGAGACCGGCGCGATCGAGATCCTCAAGATCGCCAGCGCCTACGATGTCGGCAAAGCCATCAACCCGGATCTGGTGATGACCCAGATCGAGGGCGGCGCTGTCCACGGGATGAGTTCGGCATTCGAAGAGCTGCGCTTCGACAAGGCCGGACGTCCGCTCAACGGTAGCTTCGTCGATTACAAGATTGCGACGGCGAAGGACGCTCCCCGGGCCATCCAGGGCGACATCGTCGAGACGCCCCTCGAGGACGGGCCGTGGGGCGCCCGCGGCGTTGGCGAACACGTGATGGTTCAGACCGCTCCCGCGATCGCCAATGCGCTTTACGCGGCAACGGGTGTCCGGTTCACTGACCTACCCCTCAGTAGTGAGAAGGTGTATCTGGCGATGAACCCGGAAGGTCCCGAGCTGAGTTGCGAGCTGCCAGCAAAGGACTCGCCTGGCGCCTGACACCGGGATGACAGGCTCAGACAGGGGCATAGCAGTCGCTTCGGCGGTACCTGTGC
>JAKJAE010000352.1 GCA_022707665.1 Chloroflexota bacterium | reverse complement strand
GACCGTTCAGGCCGCAGGGCGGCAGACCGCCGTTGAGATGAAGCAGCATATCGACGAACTGTCCGCACGCGCAGATGATGCAGAAGCCGACGCACGCAAGGCACGCAGCGAACTTGAGCATCATCAGAGATCCTTCGCGATGCTCCAGGAGCAGCTGCTGGCCCTCCAGCAGAGAGACCCCGACCGTGTTCGACGAGAGCTAATCAGTCAGCTCATCGACCTGGTTGATGAACTCGACAAACTCGCGCGGTTTGCGTCGATGGAGCCGATTGCCAACTCAGGCCGCGAGAGGATGCTTGCGTTGCTTCGGGCCCAGGGAGTAGTGGCGGGTCCGGCACCCGGCGAGGCGCCGCCGCCGGACTGGGTGGAGCGTGGTTTCTACGAGTTCCTCACCCCGGATCGGGAGGGACCGATCCTTGTGGCAAGGCGCGCCTTCGTGGACACGGCGGCCTCGTCGAATGCGGTTATTCGGTATGGCTGGACGGAGGTGCGAGATGAGCCAGCTGGAAGCAGTCGGGATTGACGTTGGTACTTCTACGATGCTCGTGGGGCGTCGCCTGTATGGGCAGGCGGCGCCCTCCCTCGCCGAACTCGTTCCCGGTTCCGCGGGGCGAAACCCTAGATGCTGGCCCGCGGATGCATATCTCGGCCCCGATGGTGAACTATACGTAGGACCGGCCGCGCAGCAGGAGTTCAACCGAACGGAGGGCAGAGGTGTTTTCCTCCCCTCTGCAAAGCGCTATATCCGGTTTGACCCGCACGGATGCCACGTTGCCGACATGCTTCCGCAGCCCCTGGCTGCCAGGCCATGGCCGCAGGTCGCGGGCGCCGACGGCCGGCCGTGGTCTCCGACGCGCGTGCTGGATGAGTTGGTCTTTCGAATGCTGCGCGCGGTGGGCCTGCTGCGCGAAGAGGCTTCGGACTGCGTTGAGGCCACGGTCGGCTGCCCTGCGGAGTGGCAGGAGGGGCCGAGACAGAAGCTAAAGGAGATCGTGAGTTCGTATGATCTGGACACGGGCGGATTGGCGCGTGTCGTCGAGGAGCCCATTCTGGCGGCACACGCCTACCTCGCTGCCGCTCCACAATCGCCACCTGGCAACTACATAGTCTACGACTTTGGTGGCGGCAGTTTCGATGCAGCATGGATAGAGTACGAAGGGCCTGGGAAGCCACTGCGCGTGGCAGCGTGCCTCGGCGACCTCGCGCTCGGGGGAGACGACGTGGACGTCGCACTGGCCACGTTACTGGAGCACAAGGCCGCGGAGGCCATCCGCCTGGAACATGAAGAGTTGAGCGAATACGTCCGAGCGGATTCGTTCTTGTCCCGAACTTGGGATAGCGAATCCGAGCGCCTCAAACGAGAGATACGAGGCAATGCCCAGGTCGCACTGACGGCCGGCCAGCTCATGATCCCCAGCTTGAGCCGAACGGTACGTCCTGAAGACCTCCTCGTGCTGAGCCGCGCGGAGATCCGTGAAGCGATCAAGCCATTCATCGACATGACGATACTCTGGCTGGACCGACTCGCGCGTCAGAGGGCAGCACACCGTGGGAAGCCAGACCTGCGACTCACTTTCGTCCAGGAAGCGAAAAGCGTGGAAGGGGTCATATTGGTCGGGGGCATGACCCAGATGCCAATGGTGCGTGAGATGCTGGAAGAGGCCCTGCCAGGTGTGCCGCTGCTGAGTGTCGCGACGCTATCTGCGGATGAGATGGTGGTATGGGGAGCGGGCCTTGACCGCGTTGAGACCGACATGAACACGCACCGCCTGTCGTACGAGGTACAGGTGGAGTTCCTGGGCGTTCACGGTGAGACACTCAAGACACAGACGGCTCTGCAACGCTACCAGAGCGGATACGACGGCAAAACCGAGTTGGTGTGGGACGGCGACATACCTTCCAGACTCTGCGATGAGATCCTGTCCCCACCGGGCGCGACGAGTGCTGTGCTTGTCTACGTGGACAGTGGAGGCAATGCGACGCGCGGGAGAGCATACCGCCAGGTGAACATAAGGAGCATGCCCGCACTAACGGGAATCCCGGTAGCAAGTGCCGGCACGCGACTGCAGATCTGCCTGCGTTCCACCAGTCTCCTCGAGGTAACGGTGGGATCTGTAGGCGACTCAAGACGCATGGTGGTATGGCCCACTGACATGCCGTGGCTCGGCGAGCTATCCACAGCGGTACTTGGAAAGGAGTTGGGCCAGAAAGGCGAAGAGTGGGACGAGCCCCAGGACGACGGGCCGTGGCCGCCGCCGCCGCGCAATCCGCGCGCGCGGTAGTCGGCGCAGACGCCATGCGTTGGGGATGGTCAGCGACAGCTCGGCACCCCGACTCCGAGCAGGACGCTGCCTCATGGCCGGGCGGCACATGGTCTGTGTGTCCTGAGAAGTCGGGGGACTCCGGCTCGGAGAGCGCGTTTCGTAGGCGCGAAGCGAACCGTTGGAGGACGGTCTGACATGACTAGAGAGAGCGATCTTCGAGACTGGATCCAGAAGCACGGCATCACGATCGGCAAGGCTACCCAGTTCACATTCCCGAGTGCTGAGGTGGTTCTCCCGCACTTCTCGGAACCCCCGCAGAAGCTGCTACCCAACTTCCCGGCGATGCTCGCCGGGGAGACCGGGCCGTTCAGGGCGGACCTTCTCGGGTGGCGTCGGGGAAACAAGGCACGGGGCCTCGTTGTGGCCGAACTCAAGATGGGGAAGGCGTGCGGCGACGACGTCCTCCAGCTTCTCAGCTACATGAACTACCTGAAGTGGCTAGCGCGTCGGTTGCCGGATGTGAACCTTCGAGAACTGCGCCAACGCATCCAATACCCCGACCTGAGAGCATCTACACGCGTTACGGGGATCCTGGTTGCCAGGGACTTTGACTACAATCTCTGGTGGGCCCTGCCGCAGAGCCGCAGCATGGAGTTGCTCCTGGTACGGCATGACATCGTTCGGCAGACTCAGGGCAAGGCCGTGGGCATAAAGGAAGTGCGTTTTCTCGACTACAAGCGGAAGATGCGTGACCATTGGTCCAAGCCGTGAGCCCGGCCAACGTCGCAGTAACGCCGCTCGCGCACCTTGGCGCGGAGTTCTGCGGCCGCCCGATGGGCCGACCACCCATGACAGGAGGATGTGGCCAGATCCACCGGCCACGGGACAAGGATGGCGAAGCTCGAGGATCTGAAACGTGGGGAGGCCGTAGCGGGGCTTGTAGCCAACTCATTGGCCACCATCGTCGACGCTGCTCCACGCGGGCCTGATTGCGTGGAGCTGACCTACAAGGACGAACAGGGTGGAGTCGGAGCGCGTCTGGTCTACGGATTCGAAGCAGAGGACATGGTGATCGTCCAGCGGGAGAGGCGCTGGGATTTCGGCGCTGACGGCGATGCCCTCAAGCTGGCCTCGGAAGCCAACCGCATCCGGCTCGCGTACCTGTTCGATCCCCTCCTCGCGATCCACACCTCT
>JAKJAE010000351.1 GCA_022707665.1 Chloroflexota bacterium | reverse complement strand
GGAGATCTCCCAGGAGAGCCCGCTTGTGCACCTCGGCGAGCACGTTGTGAAGCCCTTTGCCGTAACCCAACGCCTCGTGAATAGGCGGATTGAAGCCATAGAGGAAGCGCAGCTTGAACTGGTACGGGCACTCGAAGAAGTACTTCAACTCCGAGAACGAAAGCGTCACTTGGGGCGTTTCTCGCCGGGGAGTCGGCGGCAAGCGAACCCCGTCATCCAGGAGGACGGACTCCTTCGTCGACATCCACACCTGAGCCGCGCAGTGGTCGAAGAACTCTGAACGACGCCGATACCTTGCGGACGTTCCGGGCGAGAACGTGACCGCAAGGAACTTCTGGGCCCGGGTGGCTGCGACGTAGAAGAGCCGGGTCTCATCTTCGATCGTGCCCCGATACCGGTCGGGATCCCGCACCGCCTCGGGTGGTACCACATGGAACAGCCCTAGGCCCCCGTGGCGCTGCGAGGGGAACCGATTTCGGCGCAGGCAAGGAAGGAAGACGGATGGCCATTGCATCCCCTTGGCCTGGTGCACCGTCGTGATCGTCACCGCGTCGGGGGCGGCATACCCCACATCCGAGTCTGACTCCGCGTAGTAGTCGGGCGCCTGATATCTGAGCCACTCCGCGAAAGCGAGGTACTTGCGGCCCGGGTCGCTCGAGAAGTTGATCTCTTCGAAATCGGAGATCACCTGGCTGAACTTGCCGAGCTGATAGAAGACGAGTTCGCCACGCCCCACAGGCCCACGAACGGTGTCCTCGCGCATTCCGATCGCTTCAAGGAAGTCGAGGAACAGCCGTTGAATGTTGTAGACGCCCCATTGCTCTCCCCGACTGAAGTCGCGGCCAACGTCCAGGACACGCAAGCCTTGGCGCCACTCCTCGTCGCCGGAGGAGAGCGCGGCGTCGGACCACAACTGGCGAAGTCCGTCGGCGTCGATCCGGTCGACCATGTAGTCGAAGATCGCGACCACGGCCTGGATCTCCGGCGACTCGAAGAGGCGGTTGAGCCCCTTCACCACGTAGGGGATCCCGCGGCTCCGCAACTCCGCGACGAGCGGGCCCGCGTCTTTGGCGACGGACCGGAAGAGCACCGCGAAGTCGGACCACGACAGGCCACGAGGCTCAGCCTCAGGGCCATCTCGGAAGCCCGTGCCAGTCAGTCCTTGAATCCGGTCGCAGATCCAGGTCGCTTCCTCCTCCGGGGAATCGAAGGTCAATGCCAACGTGTCGCCTCGGTGCCACTGCTGGTGGCCGGCTGCACTCATGTCCTTGGGCAACCGGCTACCAGCCGGCAGCCGCTCCGCAATCGAGCGTCCGAGGTCGACGATGCCGGGGCTCGACCGGAAGTTCTCCGCCAAGGTCACCTGTTGGACCTCCCGGTAGCGACTCGCGAAGGTGAGGATGTTCCCAACTTCGCTGCCTCGCCACTGGTAGATGGTTTGGTCGTCGTCTCCAACGACGCACACGTTGGCGCCGTGCTTGGCTAGGCCCCGAATCAACCTCTCCTGCAACGGGTTGACGTCCTGGTATTCGTCCACGACGAGGTAGCGCAGAGTGCTCCGGACGTGCTCGTCTATCTGTGCGGCAGCAGGGTCGTCGGATTCGTCAGCCTCCAACAACTCCACGACCCACAGGATCATCTGCGTGTAGTCCAGGTATGCGTGCTCCCCCAGCAGCTGCAGGTACGACAGGTATGCCGCTTGCACCCCCTGGGGCACTGACTCCCAGTCGACGTCACCTTCGCGAAGGACCGACGTGACCTGTTGGTAGAGCCCGGAGTGGAGATATCGGCGCAGGACCGGCACCTTCTCCGCCGTCGTCGGACACTCGGTGAGGCCAGACTTCCTGCTGTTGCGGTCGATGAGCAACCGGCCGGTGATGTCGGTGAGAACGCCGAACTTGAACGTATCGGGCACATGCGTCTGAAGCAGGTCCAGAGCGAAAGCGTGCATCGTTCCCACGAACATCTCCGCAAGCCCGACCTCGCTGCCGCCCCCGTCAGCCACCCTTGCCAGGATTCGATCCTTCAGCTCCGCAGCGGCCTTCTCCGTGAACGTGAACGCCACGATGTTGCGCGGTTCCACTCCCGGCTGACGCAGCAACTCCGCCACGCGCTGCGAAATGACCTCGGTCTTGCCCGAGCCCGCACACGCGATGATCTGAAGGTGGGAGTCCACGCAACCGATGGCCTCCTGCTGAGCCCTGGTGTATGCCGTCACGTGGACTATCGTGCCCCCTAGCTCTGACATCCGCCTGCGGAGGGCTACAGGTCGCGACCCCCGCCAGGGCGCGGGACCACGTCCCAAGGAACACACGTGTGCCCGCTACTCAAGACATGACCAGACAAGCGCGGCGCGATAAAGGGAGCTGGGGTGCAATTGACCCATCTTTATGGCTCTTTGCTCTAGGTCGAAGACAGGTCGACATCGGCTGGACCCAGTACGAATCAGCGTCCCGATCTCATCCTTCGTGGAGAAAAGAATTCTGCCCTCGGGGTCACGCGCAGACCCAAATTCCGAGGCAACCGCATCGCTCGCTTCCCGGAACTCGCGTATTGACAGATTGAGCGAGCAAACACCCAGCAGGCCGTAATTGGCAGTGTCCTCCTCCAGGAAAGCGGACCAGATCCTCATGTATTTGACATATGGAGACACTCGCTCCCATGCGTCGCGCGGGCGCGTTGCGTAGGGTCCTGTTAGAGGAAATATCTCTTCACACAAAGCTCGGCGGAACCAGCGCGTGCAACACCCCTCGATTCCGACACCGTCCGCGTCCGCCAGTTGCTCCTCGAAGGAGACCGAAAAGGCGCCCGGATAGTAAGCAGAGTTGTAGGCTCTACGAAGAACAATGAAGTCGCTATCCTTCGTCAGACACACTACGTGAAGGCAGAGCGCCGAGGGAATGAGGTTGCCGGTAGGGTCCAATTTCATGTGGGCGTGTCGCAAATCTTCATTCTCGCGAAGAGCATCCCTGGTGCGCAAGACCGAAGACCACCTGGTCTCCTTCACGTACAATCTCAATCCCCGCTCACGGACCGCGTCCGCGAAGGGGGCATCAAAGCCGCTCAGCATGAACTTTTTGCCGTCATCGCCGCCGATGTTCACACTCTCGAGCGCATAGGCTGGAGCGGTCACAAATCCAGGATCCAAGATCACATCCACTTGATCAGTTGCCCAACCGTTGTCAGCCAGACGTTTGTCGAGGAACGGATGGTAGAGCAACTCAACAGCCGACCCAACGACGCGCGGATCTGAATCCAATCGAGCCAGAAACTTCTTACTGCTTTCGCTTACACAATCACTCAAGAGTGTCGCCGTGTGATCAATTGGGATTGATTCCCGAAAGAGTTGTACCGCCTGTGCAGCATACGCGACGAGATTTGCCACCCAAATTGCGGCAAGCAGCATACAGGCGGCAACGAGCGCTCGAGAGTCGAGAACCGCCAGCGCTTTGCTGATA
>JAKJAE010000350.1:3201-3461 GCA_022707665.1 Chloroflexota bacterium | reverse complement strand
CGCGCATAGTGGTGCAATTGGTTACAGTATACCACGCCCGTCACCGTTGTCAACCCTCTTTCCAGCCGGCCCGGTTCTCGTCGATGGCCTCCGCCAGCATCTCCTCGGCCTGGCGCGTGGCCTGCAGTAGGATGACGTGCGCCCGGTTGGCCGCCCCGGCGAGGCACATCGACCGCATGCTCAGCCCGTCGCCGGGCACACCCGGAATGCTGTGGCACGAGGAGAGGCCGTCGGTCCCGCCCGTGGCGTCGCCGCTCATG
>JAKJAE010000350.1:0-3191 GCA_022707665.1 Chloroflexota bacterium | reverse complement strand
TCGCCGCGGCGAACTTGCCGACGGTGGCGAGCAGCCGCGTCAGGCACGGACTGTACCGCGACCGCAGCTCCTCGCGTCTCGCTTGGTGGTCGCGGAGTAAGCGCTGCTGATATTGTGCGAACGTTACTGCGTTGTCGCAGGACAAGTGTTGCTCATGACTCTCGCTCGGTGTCGGCCGGTCTTCTGGTCTCATCTGCTGCGTCACCTCCGGGCAGATTGTGGTATGATCGGCCCGCCGGCGGCTCGGTGTGCGTGGTCCCCGCAAAGCGCCCGCGCCCGGCCGTCGGCTGCTGTCAGTTGCTGCCATCGTGGGTCTCCCCTATGTCACTTGCCGATGAGGTGCTGGCCCCGTTTGCGCAGATACCAGCGCCGCGGGTCGCCCGTCATATCCCACTGTACCCACTCCACGCACCCCAAGCGCCACAGCGACCACATGGTATCATCGTCCACTCCGGGCAGTGCATCGAGTGTAACTGCAGTTGCAGTCTTGTCGGCCCCGGCGAACCGGAGCCGATGAAGCGCAAGCTTCTCCCGAGGTGTGAGGTCCATCAGTCACGCTCCTCTCCCAACATTGCCCTCCACGCCGCCTCCACCCGAGGCAGAACAGCCTTTGCCTGCCGTTGCGCCTCGCGCTGGGTCCGCGCGCGCCCTGACTGGTCAACCGAAATGGCGTCTGGATACTGCTCGTGTAGGCACCATACAGCCCATGACCAGCGACACGGACCCGGTGTTTCAGTTGAATCGTGGACTATCATTTCAGCTCGCCGCTGCAGCAGTCTCTCTCGCGTCGCGTCATCCATGCGTCGTCTCCCCTCTCTGTTTATGCGTCTCGCTGCTCCTGTACGGCGATTCTACGGCCTCCGAGCACGCCTTCCGCCCCATCGCCCATGTGCGCGCATCGAGACGGCTTAACGTCGCTTAGAGCGCCTGCCGCCACCCAGCGCCATCCGTAGCTGCTCCGGTGCGGGTCGCTGCGCCTCCAGCCATTGCCGGACCCCGGCAAGTGCGTGGCCGATGGCGTCGGCCTCGTCGGCGGTGACCTCGATGCCATAGCGGGTCAGCACAGAGCGTCTCGCCGCGCGCTTGAGCGCCGCCGAGTCCGTACCGTGGATGCCCAGGGCACGGAGACGCTTGCGGTTGTTGACCAGCGTCCACTCGTGGCCGTCGGCACTCAGCCGGTCGGTGATGGTGGCAGAGAGCCGCTGCAGCATCGCGTCCGTAGCGGCATTGAGCCCGCGGCACGGCTCCTCCACCGCCACGAGGTCCACGTGGTGGGTATGTGCCCACGCCGTGCAGGCGTCCGCGATGTGCTTGCGGCGGTATGCCT
Source organism: Chloroflexota bacterium (assembly GCA_022707665.1). Taxonomy (GTDB): domain Bacteria; phylum Chloroflexota; class Anaerolineae; order B4-G1; family SLSP01; genus PWVB01. Next base: position 1,864 of record JAKJAE010000350.1, on the reverse strand, counting down.
CGTCGTCGCTGTCGCCTCGCTTTGGAGCGGATACCACGCCGGTCGCCTGGACCTGCTCGGTGCCCGGCAGATAGCGTCCGTTTGTTGGCTCCCACGAGACCACGGCGATGCCGGTGGCGCGATAGGACGGGTCGATGCCTAGGACTATCACCGCGACCACCCTCTGGACATTTCCCACTCGTCGAGCATGGCGGCGACATCACGACCGAACTCGGTCTTGTCGCGCGTGCTGATAGTCACCAGCCCAATCGGTCGTCTCATTGTCTATGCCACCCCCGCGGGCTTGTGCTCGGTGAAGGACACGTTGGGCTCGTCACTAATGCCGCTGGTGCGTCTGTACGGGCTCAGGACGCGTCGCGGTGCCCAATGGCGTGCATCGCCTCACGAACGCTTCTCACGACGCCTGTAGCCCATCCCTGCGCTTCCCAAGCAGCAAGCTCGACTTGTTGCTTTGCCGTAGGCTGCTTACCAGGCAGCTTGACCTCGATGGCGAAGGACCTGCCGTTGAGCACGCCGATCAGATCCGGGGTGCCTGCCACGGTGTAGGGGCCACCGTGTATCTTGATGACCTTGCCCCCAGCTTCGCGGATGGCCGATTGTATCTTGCGCTGCAGGGCGGCCTCGGTCACGGCAACTTACCCCCTATAGACCCCCACTTTCTCAATAGAGCACGTTGGTCTTCGGACCAGTAGGGGAATGTATCCGAAGTCACGTTGGCGCTGATCTTCGGACGGTAGTCTTCCGCCCAAGCTTTGTGAATGTGAAATAGCCTCTTCTTCTCCGTATCGGTTAGCATCGTTGACACTGCTGCAGGGTCGTAGTCAGACTTACCGTGGAGGTACCTGTGGCAGTGCCTGCAGACAGCGACGAGATCTTCAAGGCGTTCGTCCCCTACCCGCTCGTATGTTGTGTGATGAATGTCGTCACGAACATTCACGCCACACCTCTCGCACCGTCCTCGCGCACGCCTGCGTATCCTTGTCCTGATTCTCTTCCATTCGTCTGACTGCAGGTAGGCTTTGTACTCGCTAGGTGTCACGACCACACCCCCATGCAACTCATCGCGCTGCCGAGATAGAGCGTCTCTCGGGTACGGGTGATCGCCACGTAGAACAGGCGCACTATGTCGTTGCGGCCTGCCCCGAGCCACTCATTGTATCCCTGATAGCTGAGGTCGGGGAAGACCACGTTGATGTCCGCCTCGGCCCCCTTGAAGCTGTGGCAGGTGCCGATGTAGACGCGCGGCTCCTCCTGCAGGCAGGCCACGCCACGCTTGCGCGCGACGTGTAGGGGAAACTCCGCCGGTTGCTGCTTGGACGCCAGCAAGTGCGCCTCGAACCAGTCCAGGCAAGCGGGCGGCGGGGCGATGATCCGGCTTGTGTCGTCAGGGTCCTGCAGGTACTCACCGAGCTTGTCCCAGACCTCCTCCGGCGTCCAGTTGTCGGGCAGCTCCGAGAACCGCTTCTTGTTCCCGTGGGCGAGGACCCCCTTAGTAGCTGAGAGCCACTGCTCGGCCTCGGCCTTCGTCCAGAGGGCGCCGTGCAGGTGCGGCTTGAGGAAGGCCTGCAGGGCGCTCACTGTGCTGCGCTCGCCACGCGGGGCCAACGGGTTCCACCCGCTGGCCTGCTTGACGCGCCAGGGGTTGGCGAAGGGGATGCCCTCGCGTTTGAGAACCTCGATCAGGGGACGGAGCATGTAGCCGCAGGAGGCCTGGATCATGACCGTCTTGCCGGCCGTCTCCGCTTGCTCGACGATGTCGAGCAAGGGCTCAGGGTACCTGTATGTCGCGCCCGTGCGCAAGACGGCGCCATCCTCGTCCCGCGGGTAGTAGGTCACCGGCTCCCTATCTGTCGCCTGCTCAATC
>JAKJAE010000034.1:14025-14387 GCA_022707665.1 Chloroflexota bacterium | reverse complement strand
GAAGGTGCCATATTCGTCTGTATCTGGTCCTGTCGTATAGGGTAAACCGGATGCAAAGATCTCGTAATCGGCCGGCTGGGGTTGCTGATAGATGGTGCCAGGAGGGCTAGCCATAGGGTCGTTCTCGTCGTAGGTCTCCGGGCCAAAGACCAGGTTCCCATCTCGTAGCGCGAGCGTGTAGACCCCCCTGGGTTTGATCAGGCGACCATAGGACGTCAATTGGTTGCGGAGCAGTGCGAAAGCCGGCGTTGCTCGGTCGGCTGCAGTGAAGGTGAGTCGGGCTACGAGCTCGGGGTCGATGGCCTGAGCGATGCTCCGCGCCTGGTGCAGTAGCCCTGCGCGCATTTCCTCATCGGCAATCC
>JAKJAE010000034.1:0-14015 GCA_022707665.1 Chloroflexota bacterium | reverse complement strand
CACGCCACTCCCCGACCCAGGCACCGCTTACCAGCAGCGCGGCAACGATACCCACGACGACGAGGGGGTTCTGGACCAGGCCGTTTCGTTTTCGCGATGTCATAGCCTCTCAGAGTCACGGGATCGGGCTTCGCTTGTGCCGTCGTGGCAGGCGGCGTGAAGGGTCCGTGCCAGTTCGTCGAGCTGTAGTGGCTTGGAGAGCCATGCCCGTACGCCATAGGCGCGCAGCTCGGAGATGGGTTGCGCCTCGGCGTGGCCACTCATGATGAGCATGGGAATGTCGCGACCACGGGCGTGAAGGGCGTGGGCGAGGGCGGGTCCGCCCATCACGGGCATGACGGCGTCGCTGAGGACGACGTCGACGGCCGCGGCGGGGGAGTCCAGCAGGGCCAGCGCCTCCTGTCCGTTGGGGGCTACCCGGACCCGGTAGTGCCACTCGAGAAGCATGTGGCGGAGTGCCTCGCGGAGAGCGGCGTTGTCCTCGACGATGAGGACGGTCTCGCCGTTGCCGTGCGGCAAGGGCTCGTCGCCGGGCTGGGTTTCTGAGGGTGCAGCTTCGCGGAAGGCGGGGAGGTAGATCGTGAAGGTCGTTCCAGCCCCTGATGCGGTTTGGACGCCAATGTAGCCCTGGTGCTGGCTGACGATGCCGTGCACCTGGGCCAGGCCGAGGCCGGTGCCCTTGCCATGCGCCTTGGTGGACCGGAATGGTTCGAAGATGTGGGAGAGGAACTCGTCGGGGATGCCGGTCCCGGTATCGGTGACCGTGATCCTGACCCAATCTCCGCCCGGCATTCCGGGCAGTGGCGGGTGCGCGGCTGTGCTGGTGACGTGGGACAGGGAGAACCGCAGGGCACCACCCTCGGGCATGGCGTCACGGGCGTTGATGGCCAGGTTGAGCAGGACCTGTTGCAGGCGCGTCACGTCGCCTTCGACCACGTATTCTCCACCCTCGCAATCACACGATACGGCAATGGTCTCCGGAAGCGTGCGCTCGAGTAGCTTGACGTGCTCCTTGAGGAGCGGCATGAGGTCCAGTGGCCGACGATCGAGCGTCGAGCTACGGCTGAAGTCGAGCAACTGCTCGATGAGCCTGCTGGCGTGGTAGGCTTGCTGGGTGATCCCGGCGATGCGTTCGCGGTCGGGTTCCGAGAGTGTCCCGGAGGCCTCGGTCAGGCGGGCGTGGAGGATGATCACGGCCATGATGTTGTTGAAGTCGTGGGCAATGCCCGCGGCCAGTTGTCCGACGGCAGCCAACCGGGCCTGTTGTTGGAGCTCGTCGCGCACCCGGCGCCCCTCGGTCGCGTCGTTGATGACCATGACCCAGTGTCCCGACGCGGGCGATCCGTTCTGCTCGATGGGCCGGGCGATTACCTCGAAAACACGTCCGGCACCACGGACCTCGTGCCACAATCCCTTGGGTGGGGACGTGAAGAACTCCTGGAGTGGCCGGCCGCCCAACGCCGTAAGCCGGTCGGCTTCTCCCTGTGCCAGGGCCGCTAGGTCGCGTTCGGCCAGCGGGTTATGGAGCAGGATGTGGCCATCCTCGCTCAGGAGCAGGACACCCTGCGGTACCGTCTCCAGGACGTGTTGGAGCTGTTCTGCCTGCGTCTGAATCTGGGAGAGGAGCAACTGCCGCTCTGCCACGGCTTGCCGGCGGCCGGTGACATCACGGCCCGTCCCGACGAGGCCGATCACGCGGCCGGAGGCATCGCGGAGGGGGAACTTCGACGTCTGGAGCCAGCGGGTGTTGCCGCGGCGATCGGTCACGAGCTCCTCGCGCTCAAGGACCGGCTCGCCGGTTGTGAGCACGTGCTGATCATCGGATGTAAAGGATGTGGCGATGCTTTCGGGGAACAGCTCGAAGTCCGTCTTGCCCAACACCTCGCGTTCCGAGTCGACGCCCATAAAGTCGAGGTCAGCGCGATTGGCGAGCGTCTTGCGGCCCCTGGAATCCTTGGCGTAGATCGAGTCAGGGATGTTGTCGATGACGGTGCGGAGGAGCAGGCGCTCCTGGATCAGCGCTTCTTCAGTCTGTTTGCGCCGGGTGATGTCGTCGAGGGCCATGATCGCGCAGGGCCGACCATCGAGGATCACCGAGTTCACCCTATACGTGACCCACATCGGGCGTGCGGGAAGGTCACGAGTTAGCAATGCTTCGCCTGAATCGCCACCATGCGAGTCGAGCGCGCTCTTGATGGCCAGGTTGAGCGGACACAAGGCGCACTGGTCCGTGTATCCACAGCCCCGTGGGTCTGTGTGTCGCATGTCACAGGCGATGAAGTCGCCACACCGATGCCCTATAAGGGTAACGGCGTTCTGCCCGAAGAGTTGCTCCGCCAGCGGATTGGCGTATAGCAGGCGCTCGCCCTCGTCGAAAACGAGCATGGCGATGGGCGCAGCCGCAAGTGCTGAGGTAAGGTTGTCCTTCTCGCGCTGGACGGCGTCCTCGGCTTCCAAACGCTCGACGACTTTCCATACAGCGTCCATGAGCAGCGTCAGTTGCAGGGCATCGGCCTCGGTGTACCCCGTGGCTTTGTTACCCATGCCCACTGTGGCGACGATACGATCCTCGCGCGTGACCGGGATGGTGAGAAACGTCTCCAGCGGCACGTGGCCTTCGGGATAGCCCTTCTTCAGCGGGTTGGGTGCCTGAAAATCGTTGACGATGATCGGCCTGCGTTGACGCACTGCCTCGCCCCAGATGCCCGTCTTGTCAAGATCATAGATAAGCTGCGGTTCTTGAATGGAACAGGCTGGCATGACCTTTTCTGACCAGGTGTTCAGAACGAACTGCCTGCGGTCTTCGTTGTAGCGGTAGATGTAGCCGACAGTACTCTCTGTTAGTGCCACTGCCTCGTTAAGTGTATAGTCCAGCAGGTCCTGAATCGACATTGCGGGGTGCTGCAGAATGCGGACAAGGGTGCGCAATCTCGCCTCGTTCTGGCGAACCATTGCTTCAGCGCTTCGTTCTGGAGTGACGTTTCTGATAATGGCGCCCACCCCGGTGCCATCAGTGAGTTGCACTGGGAACTTGCGTGACTCGAATTCCTGATCTCCGACTGTCTCTGTGGTGACGACAATCCGGCCTTCGCGCAGCGCCCGCTCATCAGAGTCGCGGCAGGCGCGCGCCTGGGGTTCGGGCATCAGGTCAAAGTCGGTCTTGCCAAGGATCTCCGACTCAGATAGGCCGAAGTAGGCGCAGTTGGCACGGTTGATCATCGTGTAGCGAAACTCCGCATCCTTGACGTAGGCGAGATCCGTCATTGCATCGAGGAACGACTGCGGATACCCCGCATCCATAGGGCGTCGAACTGCCACAAAGCACCTCCCGAGGAATGCGCCAACCACCGGTGCAGAGCCATGATCTGCGCACGGCGAGCTAGATCTTACCGTTTTGTAACAATCCCAGTGTACCCTGGAGACTGCCACAGTCAAATCGATTGGTTAGCGTGGCCCTATGGCTTCGGGCTTGGCTATAGTCTCGATGATGAGATCTGGCGAGAGAGCAGTTAGCTCCAGGTCGCTGGCGGCGGGAAATCCAATGCCAAGCGCGGTCCCCAGGACGATGGCAACGGATTCTGTCGCTTCAACGGCGGCCGTGGATTCGAGGGTGGGTGTTGATACAACGGCGGGTGTCGCCTCGACAGCGCACGGCGTGTGACCAGCCTCGCCAGCGTGCGTTGCTGCAGCAGCCGTGCCGTCGTGAATGAGGGTCAGCTCCGGGTGCCAGCCATAGGTTGCTGCGACGTGCTCGGCGATCAGTTGCGGCACGTCATCGGCGAGCATACTCATCCGTGCGTAGATGCCATTGCCCATTAGCCGTGTACCCTCGACGTATGCTGCGATGCTCATGGCTACCTGGCGATCGACGTGCCATCCCCGACTGGCTGCCTCCTCCATGCTCGTGCCCAGAGCCTCGGTGACGAGATCCAACACTGCCCGTCCGGCGATGTTCTGCCCTGCACTGGGGCTGTTCTGCCATCGCCACGGCACGGGGTGAGGGGCCAGGACGGCAACGTGGGTAATCGTTCGCTCTTGAAAGGTCACGACCGATCTCTTGATCGACGTTTGGCCCAGATCCAGGACCAGGGCGTGTCTTTGTCCTGTCGAGGTGTGCGCTGCGGGCAAGCACCGAGCTGCTCCGAGCGTGGCGATGTGGCCAGGATAGGGTGTGCGTTCGATCTGCAAAGCACTACATCCAGCTTCGGCTAACACGGATTGTGCGTGGGTCACGAGTTGCCGTCCCAGGGTGCCGGCAACCACACCCCCACCGAGCCAGACATGGCGCACGCTGGCCCACCGTGACCACTCCTGTGCCGTCCAGTCCGCGCGTGCGGCTCGGTTGACCTCATCGCCGCGGTGCAGTACTGCAAGCAGATATCCGAGGTTGCGGCCGAGTCGTCTGGCAATGGACTCGGCAGCGTGGCGGGCTGCAGGGTCGGCGCTGTTGAGGGAAGCGTCGACCCATAGGGGCAGGCTCTGACGCACCTCGGGCATCTGAGGGTCTGCTTCTCGGAGCGCCGTTGGCAGCTTCAGAGCCTCGGCTTGTTTTCGAGCGTACCGGATCAGAGCCGGGACGGATACGAGATGGTATGCTTGCTCACCGAGAACACCCTCGTCGACCTTCACCGAGGGAAGATCGACGAGGGTGATGCGATTGACGGAAGCTGCTAGCGGTGTGTGGCTTGCTATGCCCGACATCCGTCCCCGCCGGTTGCTCTTGCTTACCAGGTGTTGCGGTGGACGAGGGCGTCCATCCAGCGCTCGACGCGGCCACGATCTTCAGCCGGGTGTCCGAGCGCGATGAGGGCGAATGGGACGAACGGTTCCGGGATGTCGAAGAGTACCTTCAGGCCGCCGACGCGGCCTTCATCGGGGTAGACGCCGGTCCAGCAGGTGCCCAAGCCCAAGGCCCGTGCGGCGAGGAGTAGGTTTTCGGTCGCCGCGGCGCAGTCCTGTTGGAAGAAGCGGGGGGACTTGCTCGTGTCAGCCACCACGAGGATGCCGATTGGTGCCTCGGCCAGCATTCTCGCGTAAGGGTGGACGGCCATCATCGCGTCCAGCCGATCGCGGCCGTCGACGACGAGGAAGTGCCACGGCTGCCGGTTGTTGGCCGACGGGGCATTCATCGCCGCCTCCAGAATGGTCCGCAGATCCTCTTTGGAGACAGGCTCTGAGGTGTACTTGCGAATGCTCCGCCGGGTGAAGAGTGTCTCAAGTGCGTCCATCGTGTCATTTCCTTCTGGATAGCTAAGGATGGTCAGTTGCTTTTGAATGGCACTTCGGTGACCGTTGCGCGGATCGCTGCCTCCATCGCAGCGATTTGCTGCCTGGCAACCGAGACGGCATCGGGTCGGGGGACGAGCTCACGCGCGTCCGCAGTGCGAAGCTTGAACTCGACAGCGTTCTGGGCAAGGCCGCGACGCGCGACCGTCAGACGCAGGGGCAGTCCGAGGAGGTCCGCATCGTTGAACTTGGTCCCGGGGCTGCGGTCGCGATCATCGTAGAGCACCTCGACGCCGGCGGCAAGCAGCTCAGCGTAGAGTGCATCGGCAGCGGCTTCTGCGTCCGATCCGACCGGACCGAGGTTAATCAGGTGGACATGGTAGGGTGCGACGGAGACGGGCCAGACGAGCCCCTGGGCGTCGTTATGGGTCTCGGCAATACACGCCATGGCCCGTCCGATGCCAATACCGTAGGAGCCCATCACGACCGGACGCGCAACGCCATCCTCATCGCTGAAGGTGGCGCCCATCGCGGCGCTATAACGGGTGCCCAGCTTGAAGATATTGCCGATCTCTACGCCGCGCTCTGCCCGCATCGCGGCCCCACAGTGGGGGCAGGCGCTCCCTTGCTCAGCGGCAGCAATGTCGCAGACAATGTCGGGGGTGAAGTCGCGCCCTGCGTTGACGTTGAGGAGGTGATAGCCCACTTCGTTGGCTCCAGCCACGAGGTTGGGTGAGGCGGCGACAGCTTCATCGATGACGATGATGCAGTCGTGGACACCGACGGGCGATCCGTAGCCAGGCTCTGCTCCGATCGCGCGGATCTCGGCCTCAGTGGCGGGGCGCAACTCCTGTGCCTTGACCGCATTGGCCAGCTTGGTCTCGTTGAGGGTCATATCGCCGCGCACGACGCAGAAGACAAAGCGTTCGGCATCCTCACCTCCCGAGCTCACGGTGGCGACCATGAAGACTGCCTTGGCGGTCCGGGCAGGCGACAGGCTCAGGAACGTGGTCAGGTTCTGAATGGTGGTGATGCCCGGCGTAGGGATTTTGTGAATGGGCTGCAGTGCCTCAGGTGGGGCCGCCGGTTTCCTGAACTGCGCTACCTGGCGGTTCGCGGCGTAGCCGCACCGGTCGCAGAGCAGCAGCGTGTCTTCGCCTATCGCCGTCAGCGTCATGAACTCGTGGGCCATGGTGCCGCCCATCATGCCTGTGTCGGATCCCACGGCGATGGGCTGCAGTCCGCAGCGCCGGAAGATGTTGAAGTAGGCCTGGTAGTGGGCCCGGTACTGGCGATCCAGGCCAGCCTCGTCGACGTCGAGGCTGTAGCTGTCTTTCATCGTGAATTCGCGCACGCGGATCAGTCCCGCGCGTGGTCGGGGGTCATCGCGCCACTTGGTCTGGATGTGGTAGACCAGGGCAGGCAGGTCGCGGTAGGAGTGGATCTCCTGGCGGACCAGGTCGGTCAAGACTTCCTCGTGCGTCATCGCCAGGACCATGTCGCGATCTGTGCGGTCTTTGAAGCGCCCCATCTCGGCGCCGATCGTGTACCAGCGCCCGGTCTCCTGCCAGATTTCGGCAGGGTTGACGACGGGCATCTTGAGCTCCTGCCCGCCGATGGCGTTCATCTCGTCGCGTACGATCGCTTCGATCTTGGCGAGGGTGCGCAGCCCGAGAGGCAGTGCGCTGAAGATGCCGGCTGCGTGCTGGCGTATCATGCCCGCTCGCAGAAGAAGTTGGTGGCTGAGGACCTGCGCGTCGGAGGGTGCCTCGCGCAGCGTGTTGCCGAAGAGTCGGGTCATGCGCATGGGTGGGTGTCCTTCCGTCAGCCAGTTCTGGGCTGACCCCTGGTCTGGCTGCGAATCAGGCGCACGGCATCGCGCGCACCGACCATCACACTCTGAACGCCACCGCCGCTCTTGCTTTGAGAGCCGATGAACCAGAGGCCCTTGACCGGGGTCTCATATCCTGGCGCATCCTGGCCCAGAACCGGAACCCGGCCTCCAAAGGCGTGGTGGGCCTGGTGGGTCCGCTCGCGGAAGTCATCAGGGGTCAGGACGACCTGGGTTCTGACGTGGTCGCGCAGCACAGGGATCACGCGCTCGGCGTAGGCGATGAGCTTGTTGGCGAACTCACGCCGCCGGCTTTCCCATGTGCCCTCATTGAGCTCATTGGGAGCGATCGTGTAGATCGTAATGGCATGGTGCCGTTGAGGCGCCATCGCCGGGGAGTGCATCGAGGGGATATAGAGCACGAAACCGTCCGCGCCCTCGTGGTATTGCCCACGCAAACAGGCGGCGACACCCGACTCAATGTCGTAGGTACCGTAGTAGTAACCCAGGGGCCCGGGTTGGTAGGGGCGCGGATCCAGGTCCACGCCCAGGTGTACCATGAACACCGATTCCATCAGCTCGAGCTCGTCAACAAGGTAGGCGAAGTCGGAGGTGAGGTATTCGCGGCCCACCAACGTGTGGAAGGTGTCCTTCGCGCCGCCGCTGGCAATCACGATGTCTGCCGGCTCTATGTGGCCGCCGGCAAGGGCCACACCGCGAACGCGGTCGCCCTCCACGAGGATCTTTTCGACCGTGGCATGGGTGTAGATCCGGGCCCCGTGTTGGCGAAGCACCGTACCGAGCGCCTTGACCAGGGTATCACAGCCGTTGAGGACAAACTGGAAGCTGGGGCGCTTTCCCGCGCGTGACAGGCGACGCGGAATGCGTTCGTCAAAGCTGTTCTCAACGTTGAGCACCGGCACCGCAAGCGCCGGGAACCGGCTCGGGCGGGCCACAAAGTCGGCCAGGATCGCGGTAAACACGGCTTTGAGCCGCTGGTCGACGAAGAAATGGTCCATCAGTTGCTGGGCAGACCAGGCCTCGCGCTGTTTGACGCGGTTGAACGCGTGCCAGAGCTGCAGTTTGAGCAGGCTCTTGCGGGGCTCGCGGGCGACGTCCGTGCGTACATTGAGCGCCACGACGTCGAGCATCCGGTTGTAGAAGGCGTAGTAGTTGTCGACGGACTGGCGCTCGGCAGGAAAGAGCGTTTTCAGTCGCTCACGGCGCCAGTTGGGGCCCGGATACGTGTCGGGGCGCCAGAGGTTGAAGTCAGGGAAGACGTATCCGCGGTCGCCAGCCTTGAGGGCCACCTTGTCGGAGATGCCAAGGTCCCGAAGGATGTGCCCGCCGCGCTCATCGGGCGCCATCCCCTCGATGAGCAGGGGCCCGAGGTCCCAGGCGTAGCCGTTCTCGCGCAGCGTTGCGGTGACTCCGCCAATCTCGGTGGCCTGTTCGTAGAGGGTGACAGGATGCCCGGCCCTGGCAAGGTAAGCGGCTGCGGTGAGGCCCGACAATCCAGCGCCGATAACAATGACGTTGTTCTGGACCTGACTTCGTTTGCGCATTGTAGGTGCCCCCTCACACCGAATGCCGCCACGGACGGCGCCACGTACTGTCGATGGTCTAGTGCACGGTGCTACCGCACGGTGCCACTACACGGCGCTAGCTCACGGGACTAACGCACCTTAAACAGGAGTACGAGCAAGATGGGTGTGCCAATCGCCTGCAGGAGCACAAAGCGTACCAGAACCTGGGTGTCGGACCAGCCAAGCGTGTGGCGCACATGGTCATGCAACGGGTAGCGAATGCCTTTGAAGATGCTGATTCTGAAGAAGCGCAACAGAGCCACCTTGAGGAGGCCTGTTGCGCCGTTGACCAACACGACGCCGGTGACGACAAAGATCAGGAAGGGATTGCCCGAAGCCATCACAAGCAAGCCCAGTAGAAGCCCCATCGGTCGGGAGCCGGCATCCCCCATCAAGACGGCGCTGGGCAGGCTGTTGTGCCACAGGTAGCCGGCGAGACAGCCCACCATGATGAAGGCCATCAGCGCCCAGTTAGCGCCATCTGCGTAGTGTGGCCACGCCGTAGAGTATGCCCCCGAGGTAGATGAAGGCCAGGATTGACAGACTGGCCGACAGTCCATCGACGCCATCGGTGCAGTTGGTCGCGTTGATCATCACCCAGAGCACGGCTGTGGCGAGGGGGATGAAGAGCCAGGGCGATATGGTGAAGGGCGTCTTGAACAGGGGCAGCCAGATCACGTAGTCCTGGAACTGGCACAGTGTCACCGCGCCGAGGAGGGAGACGCCGAGATCCAGCGCACCCAGCCTGTACTCTCCCCAGCCGTGGCTCCTGTCGTCGAGGTATCCCTCGAGCATGGACAGCACGATGCAGCCGACGACGCCGACGACGCGCCAGTCAAAGGGCATGACGAGCAGGGCGACGATGGCAAAGACCGAGACAAAGATCAGTCCCGCGCCAACTGGCTTCCCCTTGGCCTTTTCTGCATCGACCGCGTAGACACGCCCTTGATCGTGGGGAAGCCGGTCCCATAGACGCGGCAGCGCAAACCAGGTACTGAGCGCCGCCATCGCGGCGCCAATGCTCGCCAGAAATAGGTAGGAATTGAACAGCCGAAAGGGCCCCCAAAACTGTGTGAGTTGCTCACCGAGCCAGGGCAGCAAGGGTCATCTCCTTAATCTTTAAGCCAGATGTCAGCGGTCATTATACCAGGGGGGCCGGTTATGCCATATCGCCATCAGCCAGCCCGACTGGCTCTGCGAACGGCAATATCGGTGAAACGGACCGGGCCATCCTGAGCGTAGAAGAAGAGCAGGTCCCCGGCAAGTTGGGGCAGACGATTTGCCAGGCACCGTTCTCCCCCCGGATGACCGGTGTTCACGGACACATCGATGAGGTCATCGATCATCACGAGGTCAAGCTGGAATGGATGGTCAAGGCCGCGTACGAGGGGCAGGGATACGTCCGCCAGGCTTACGGTCGCCTCGTGGGGATCGAAGCGCAGGTCATAGCCTGATGCGAAGGCGCCGCTTCCCCGGAGCCTCAGGCCAAACGCGTGGGCACCGTTGGGCTCGATCCGCAGGGTGATGTGGACATCACGAGGTACGTCCGAAAACGCAGCTACCTCGAATCCCATCGACGCGGTCATTGCGATGCTGCTGGTTGCGACGATTGTATGGCCTGTGAGGGGTTGCATTGGCAGCTCAAGCTTCACATCCGACGATGGGACCATTTCGGGTACGAAACGTGTTCCGAGGGTCCCATCTGAGTGCTGGGTGAGCTCCCGGAAAACCAATGCGCCGCCCCATTGCCGGGCACCGCGGTCGAGATGGCCCTCGCGCGTTCCTACCCAGGCCACGCCCAACCGCCGTTGTGGGCCGAACGGTGCGGTCTTGATCACCGCTGCCATCGCTCCATCCAGCGTGTCCACGACAGGACGTTGCCAGGGTCCCAGGGGCCCTCGTGCCATCCGGTAGTGGGTTACGAGCCCGTGGCTGTACAGGAGGTACCACCAGCCGTTCCACGCAAAGAGGTCGGGACATTCCGGAGGGCCGGCATACCCGGACTCGTAGAACGGCTCCTGCACCTCCCAGTGCTCCAGATCGCGCGACGTCAGATGTGCAAGACAGCCTCCATAGCCCTCGACGGCTGGCTTCGCAAGCGCCGATGTGACGAGCATGTGAAAGGTGCCCGTCTCGGGGTCACGGAAGACGAAGGGATCGCGATAGTCAACAGGCGAGAAGCGCGGCCCCGGCGATGCCAGGGGTGGGCGTTTCGTGAAAGTGATGCCGTCGCAGCTTGTGGCAACGCCAAGGTGTTGTGTCCAGTCGGGACGGCGTGTTGCATAGAAGGCGTAGGTTGTCCCGGCGTGGTAGAACGCCGAGCCCGTGCAGATCGAGCCCTCCCACGGCTCGGTGATCGCCAGCGCTAGTGGATGGTGCTCCCAATGGACCAGGTCTGTTGTCGTCGCGTGCGCCCACTGATGGCCGCCCAATCCCCCAAGGCTGCTGTGGTGTCCGTGGTCGAGCAGGTAGAAAAGGTGGAAGGTGCCATTGTGGTAGAACGGCATTGCATCGCCGGCGAACGTGTCTGGTTCTGGAGGGGTGTAGTATTGCATAGTGTTAGGGTATGGATTCCCGGCAGAAGATGAGTGACCCGGCGATTCGCAAATCGGGTCAGGGGCCGACTGCCGCGTCTGGCAGATTCGCGGCATTCCTATCCCATCACGCTCCAACCTGTTTCCCTGCCTCTTGCATCGCTTCGGCCACACGCATGCTATTGACGGCATTCTGGAACGTGGAGCGAACAGGTCTGCCCGCGCAGGCCGCGGTGAGGAATTCGACATACTCGCCAACGATGCCGACACGTACGATCTCCGGTGTTGCAGGATCGATCGCGGGGGCCATCGTCGCACAGCAGGTCATCGAGGCTCTGATAGACGCGACGAAAACCGTATTGGGCGGCGACAGCTCGGGCGGTCTCTTGCTCGAGGCTGTAGAGGCCCTGGAGGTTGAGTTCGACGCCGGGCAACGCGTCGGGGTGGGTGAGTAGATAGGCCAGGGCCGGGAAGTGCTTGCTCCGGGCCCAACTGCCGGTTCCGACGAAGGCCGGATTGATCGGCCTGTTCGTTGTAAGCATCAAGCGTCCGCGCGGGCCGAATCCAGTTCCGCGATAGCGCGGCTAAGGTAAGCGATGCTGCGACGGGTACCCTCACGGAAGGCCTCGCCACCTTCGTACTCACTGTAGATGGGGCCTTCATATCCCCGCGCCTTCAGGCTCGACAGTAACCACCCGAGCGGCAGTTCGCCCTCCCCGGCGGGCACAAACTCAAAGCCGTCGTCAGTCCACTTGCCGTCCTTGATGTGGACGTTGACGATCAAAGGCACCGTGGCCTCGAAATCGACCCGCACCTGTGCTGCATCGTGTCCGGCCCAGGCGAAGTTGCCGGTGTCGATCGTGAATCCGAGGTTAGGAGCACCGACCTCCCGCACGAGCTCGACCAGGGTTGGGCCATCGTTGACCAGTCGCCCGTGATTCTCGATACCCAGCGTCACGCCCAGCACGCTGGCCAGCGCGCTGGCCTTGCGCAGTGCGGCGACGATGCCGCGCCGTGCGCCTGCGAATGTGATACCGGGCTTGACATCGCCCACAAAGGTGCGCACGACGGGGACCTGCATCTCGGAGGCGGCCCGACAGGTTGCCATCAGGCGCGCAATCTCCGCATCCAGGGCTGCTTCGGCTCCGGCGTCCATTGCGGTGCTCAGCGCGAAGTCGCAGTACCCGCTCAGACTTCCGATCGTGAGGCCCGAGTGTTTGGCCCAGGTCAGGATCTGGGGGATGGTGCGGGCATCCAGACCGATGTCGTGGTGGCGCTGGGAGTTTCCATTGATCTCGATGACGGTCCCGCCCATGGCGGCGAGTTCGTCAAAGACCTGGGGCAGTTTCGTGCCGCTCCATCCGAGGCTGACTGCTCCGATTTTCATCATCGCTTGGCTGATCTCCTTTCACGGGGTGACGGTTGCACGGGGCTGGAGCAGTTCGTAGATCCGCGTGGCCTGGTCGACCAGTGCGGGTAGCTCCTCGGCGGTGGCCACTTTGTCAAAAGTGTAGAGCACCATTACCGATCCGCTTGCTTCGAGGCAGAGCGTCGTGTCGTTGTCAAAAACGGCTACCAGATCATCGCCAAAGAGCGACTGGACCGCAAGCCTGTCGTAGCCGTGGATATGGGTTCGTTCCGTAAACGACGGGTAGGCTGGTAGCTTGATCTGTGCTGTGCCCAGAACCTTCTCCCGTAACTCGGGGTCGCGTGCGCGGGTGGCGAGTGCCTCGAAAGCGCGCTGTGGCATAACCGAGAAGCTTGGAAGCGAGATGTCCTGCGCCTGAAGGCGGACGACCGTCTGCCGCCAGCTCTGGAGATAGCGGCCAAAGCGAACATTGAAGGTGTACTCGAACAGCGCGAGCTCTGGTGTGAGCCGGCCGTCCTCCGCAGGTGGAGCCCACGGTCGCTGCAGCGCGTTCTTGGGTGCGACCGGCATACCCTGGGCGAAAAGCAGGAAATCGGCAGGCAGCTCAAGCAACCGCGAGTCGCCCTCCGCGGCAAAGCTGAAGCCCATCACCTCGGCCTGTTTGCGCAGACGCCCTCTGCGTCGCCTCTCCTTGAGCTCGTGGAAGCCGTTGATGGACAGCACGATCAGGAGCAGGACACCAACACCGATCAGGATTGGCATATCGCCTCCATCTGTTGCAGGATACGCGCGAGGAAGTCAGGGCGAAGCCTCTGGCGTCACGCGCGCTCGGTTACCGCGATGTTACTCCACTCCCATCACGCGGAGGTTGTTGTAGCTGATGCGCAGGCTCTCGAAGGGATCGCGTCGGCAGACGTCTTGCTCGATGGCGTACCACTCCACGTCCGCGATTTCACAGGCTTCGAGGATACCTTCCCAGTTGAGGTTGCCCTCGCCGATTTCGGCCATCACTTGTTGGCCTCCGTCGATCACCATGTCCTTGAAATGGATGACGGGCATACGGTCTGCCATCTTGTCGATCCACGAGATCACGTCGCCGCCCCCGTGTTGCACCCAGTAAGTGTCGATCTCGGCCTTGAGGTAGGCGGGGTCACTCTCCTCATAGATCAGGTCGAGGCCGGTCCGGTTACCGAACCGCACGAACTCGAAGCTGTGGTTGTGGTAACTGAAAGTCAGCCCCGCGTCGGCCAGCTTGCGCCCGACCTCGGTCGCATCGCGGGCAAACTTCAGAAAACCTGCCTCGCCGTCCTCGCGGTAGGTGAGGGGCATACTCCCAATCGCGACGTTGGGGCAGTTCCAGAGTTTGTGTTGGGCAATGGCACCATCGAGATCGTTCTGAAGATAGTCAAAGCCTACGTGGGTAATGCAGATTGTCAGGCCATGGGCATCGGTGATCGCGCGGACCTCCT
>JAKJAE010000349.1 GCA_022707665.1 Chloroflexota bacterium | reverse complement strand
GATCATGGACCGTGATCATCTTGATGCGAGGCCGATCAGGCTCGGGTTCACCGCGAATCATGTTGCGCCCGATAATGTCAGGGTCGAGGCCGGCGCCGCTGATGTCCTTCCCCATACGGTCGAGCATCAGGATGTCGATGTCATCCACGGGCAGGCTAGGCATGTGGGTGCGCGCGACATCCAGTAATCCCGGTTCGTCTTCCAGGATCCGCTCCGCGGGGAGCGCACGCACCTGCATCGTCTCGTCGTAGGCGTTCTCGATGATGGCAATCCCGAAGCGGATCTTTCCCGTCCCCAAAATCTGCTCCGCGGTCCACGGAATCAGGTGTCGAAGGCCATACACCCCATAGCTGTGGATCTCGAGCGCCTGACGATGCTTACCCAGCCCGATCACGGACATTTTGACCAGGCCGCTCTCATAGGGACCATGGAAGTCCGTGTGGAGCTTGACACGGTTTAACAGGATCACACCGTCCGCGCCATAGGCGTGACGGTCCATATAGACGCGGTTGCGCGCATCAGGCGGCGTGAGGTCGACTGTCTCCATCGAGCTGCGGATCGGGCACCCCACCGCGTGCTCGGTCACTCCGTAGGAGGCCAGGACCTCCACCTGCCCCTCTGCCGTTCCGCCGCCGTGACTACCCATCGCTGGAATGACGAAGGGTGCAGCGCCGCACGCCTTCACGACCTCCACAGTCACCTTCACGATAGTTGCGATATTGGCGATACCGCGACTACCCACCGTCAGTGCAATCGACTCGCCGGGTCTGATGCGGTCCATAACCGGGGCGAGCGCCGCGGTCGTGGCAGCCGTTACGTCCTCAATGCGAGGCCGGGGAAAGTGGTGCCGGATCTTGGTCATCTGAAGCGTCATACGTCCTCCATGGAGACTATAATCTGTCAATGTCAGGCGAACTGCGGCAACCAGGCCGCCTCGGCCTCAAAGAGCTCATCCACCATTGAGCGAATCTGGTCCAGCGTGAGGATAGTGCTTGTATATCGGTCGAGTGCAACGGCAGCGTGCACCAGGTTGCGATCGTGCAGTTGCGCAGCCTTGACCGCGCAGTTCTGGACGGCAACACTTCCGGCATTGATCCCAGCGCAAGCCGCCGGCAGGTCACCGACATACGTTGGCTGGACACCCTGCGCATCAACCAGGCAGGGGACTTCAACGCTACAGCCAGGCATCAGATTGGTGATGATCCCGGTGTTGGGCACATTGCCGTATACGACACGAGGGACGTTGGTCGTCATCGAATCGATGATGTATGCCCCGTATTCATGGCTGGGTACGAGGGGCTGCTCCGCCAGTTCCGCCGCGCGCCGCTCAAGCCCCTCAAAGTCATGGTTCCTGCAGATGTCATAGTAGTCCCACCGCTCGGGTAGCCATCGCTTGACCTCACCGGGCGTTCGCCGGAAGTAGGGAAGGTACTCGGAGGCATGGTGGCTGGACTCGGTCTGGAAGTAACCGGTGAGGTTCATGATCGCTGTCCTCACCTGCTCCCCTCCGCCCCCATACAACTCATCGCTTGCGTTCCCTGCGTCATGCGCCGCCCTCGCTTGAGCGGCGTATGCATTCATGGTTTCGCAAAGGAGCGGCAGAACGTCAACCCCTCTGTGCTTGAACTGGATGAACCACGCCTGATGGTTGATGCCTGCACACTTGAACGTCCAACTACCGGGCTCCAGACCCATCCGTTCTGCAAGCATCTCTGATGTTCCCTGCACCGAGTGGCAGAGTCCCACTGTCTTGATGCCAGCATCCGAGCTGTACCAGCAGTTGATGCCCATCGGGTTCGCATACTGGATCATGAGGGCATTCGGACAGACTTGCTTCATCGCCTCAATGATCGGGTCAAGGGCAGCCGCCGTCCGTAGACCGCGGAAGATGCCGCCAGGACCAAGCGTATCGCCGACCGTCTGGTCAAGGCCGTACCTGCGGGGTATCTCGACGTCGCAGGCATACGCTTCAAGCCCACCCACCTGAAACGTCACGACCACGAAGTCCGCTCCCTCGAGCGACCGCTGCAAGTCGGTCGTGGCTTCCACTGAGGCAGGAAGACCATGTTGGCTGATCAGCCTTCTGGCGTGCCCGAACGTCCGATCGAGATTCTCCTTGGCGATGTCCATGAGGCTGAAGTGCGCATCACGCAGAGCCGGGAACGATAGCACGTCGCGAATGAGCGTGAGGGGGAACACGTAGCCACCAGCACCGATGATCGTGATCTTTGGCATAGGGAATCCTCCTTGAACGGAATGTAGTTGTGCCGCGACTTCAGTTGGTCAGCAGCAGCACAACATCGACAGGAACACTCGGCGAGGCGTCGGATCGCTCAAACTGAGGCGGGCGTCATCAGCACATAGACGAGGGTACCCACGATCGCACCAACAGCCGAGCTCAGGAAATTGACCCAGTCGTTGCTCAACCAGGCCCAACCTCGCACCAGGCGATTGGGGGACCCGTCCACTTCGACAGGTTTCTCCGTCTCTTTGGCGCGTTGCTCAGAGTAGTAGATGGCTTGGACCGTAGCGCCCATGAGGCTGTCCACCAGCGAGCCAGCCAGACCTCCCAGGACACAGGCGATCAGGAGAGCTGACCCTGCCGGGGCGCGACGGCCGTCCAAACTGGCATAGGCCTGGCCACCTGCCAGGCTCCAGAGTGCCCATCCAATAAGGCCGATGACCGCAGCGCCTGCTGTAGCTGCGAGAGTCCCCGTACGTGAGATGCCACCCGATGTCCCTGGCTCTACGACTCCCCCTGTCGTTATCAGCCGGGGTGGCTTGGGATCAAGAACACCCAACTCGGTGGCCCAGGTGTCCGCGTTGACTGTGGCCATCGTCCCCAGGAAGGCAAAGAACAGCGCCGGATGATCCAGGAAAGGGTAGGCGATAGCGAGGAGCGCGCCCAGGCCACCGTTAGCCATGACCTGCCCGAGGTCACGGCGTGAACCCTTGGCAAACTTCTCTGAAAGCCCGACCTTGCTGGAGCTCCGGTACCGCGAGAGCAAGCTGGAGAGGACGAAGAACGTGACTAGCAGGGCACCCCATACCCACCCTCCAAGCCCGAAGATGAGGGTCCCTGTAACCACGGCTCCTGCGACGCCACTCCGCGACAGCGCACCACGCCGAAGTGCGACGACTGCAATCAGACTGCTGAATACGATGCCCAGGATCAGGTTCCTTGCGTAGTCCATGTCGGCGTCAACCCAGGAAAGGAAACAGGGCCAAAGCGGTCAGAAGCGGTACTGTCAGGTTATCTGTTCCAGCGGGCGACAATCCCTCCGCCGCGGTCGCGACGAGCGTTGCCACAGCGCCAGCAACCAGAGCTCTTCCAAGGGAGACAGCCATGCTGTACGGGCTCCACGCCGACGCCGAGAGAAGTGCTACACTGATCAATATGGCTACAAAAGAGGAGGCGCCCATCGCCAGCGTGCCCTCCCAGGATCGCGCGTGGCCGAAGGCTACATACCGG
>JAKJAE010000348.1 GCA_022707665.1 Chloroflexota bacterium | reverse complement strand
GAGTTCAGGATGCAAAACCAAAGCCCGCGCGATGCCGATGCGCTGTCTTTGTCCGCCGCTGAATTCATGGGGATAACGCCTGCCCTGCTCCGGGGTCAATCCGACTTTTTTGATGATGCTTTCCGCTATATCCCGATGATTTCGCGATCTGCCATGGTGAATACGCAAAGGTTCTTCTATCATACTGAGCGCGGTCTTGCGCGGGTTCAAGGAAGAATAGGGATCCTGAAAAATCATCTGCACTTTCATGCGGTAGGTCTTGAGCGCCTCACCCCGGTACGCGAAAATGTCCTCGCCTTTGTAAGACACCCGACCTGCATCTTTGCCTTCCAGCCGTAAAAGCAGTTTGGCCAGTGTGGACTTCCCGCAGCCGGATTCGCCCACGACTCCAAGGGTCTCGCCGGCCTCGATATTCAGTGATACGCGATCGAGGGCCGTCAGGCGCATCTTGCGTGAGGCGAAGAAGCCCCGCCTGACGGCGAAGCTCTTGGTCAAGCTGATTGTCTGTAGCATTGCTTCGGCCATATCAGGCTCCTCTGTGGCCCTGAACCGCCCAACAGGCACACGCGTGGCTCGCGGTCACGTCGAGCAGACGGGGGCGCTCCTCCGTGCACCTGGCGATGCGCTGCGGGCAGCGCGGCGCGAAAGGGCAAGCTGTCAGGGGGGCCAGGATCTGAGGTGGGGCGCCCGATATGGTGGCCAGGCGCTCTGGCGATGCATGGAGCGGCGGAATCGAGAACAGGAGCGCCTGGGTGTATGGATGTTGCGGGCGGCTGAAGATTGCTTTGACCGGGCCGGTCTCGACGACTGTGCCCGCGTACATAACGACGACCTTTTCGGCGACCTCCGCGATCACGCCCAGATCGTGGGTAATGATGATGATGGCTGTGTCCAGGTCTTGCTTTAGCTCCAGGAGGAGGTCGAGGATCTGGGCCTGGATAGTGACATCCAATGACGTTGTTGGTTCATCAGCGATGAGCAGATCAGGCGAACAGGCCACAGCCATCGCGATCATCACGCGTTGGCGCATGCCACCCGAGTACTGGTGCGCGTATTCCTTGAGACGACCTTCGGGCTCGGGAATCCCAACCCGATCCAACAGATGGATGGCTTCAGCGCGGGCCTCGTCGGTGGAGAGGCCACGATGCAGCTTGAGAGGTTCCATCAGCTGATAGCCGATAGTCAGAACCGGGTTAAGCGAAGTCATTGGGTCCTGGAAGATCATCGAGATGCGGTTGCCGCGGACGTGCTCCATCGCCGATCGAGATAGAGTCAGAAGGTCGACGGTGTCGTTATCGCTGTGAAGTAGCACCTGGCCGCCTTCGATCCTGCCTGGTTCCTGTATCAGACGCATGATCGCCAGGCTGGTGACACTCTTGCCACACGCGGACTCGCCGACGATGCCCACCACCTGTCCGGGATCGACGGAGAATGTGACGCCGTTAACAGCGTGTATTGTGCGTTCGCTGAGGTGAAAGCGTACGTCAAGGTCATTGACCTCGAGAAGAGGAGCGTTCATAGAATCTCCACTGGGATAATGGCGAGAAGGTGCCCTTGCACGTTGCCGCACAAGGGCACCTATGAGCCGACTACTTCGTTCGCGGCGTGTCCCACTCCGCGATGTCATCCCGGATGTAGACTTGGGAGAACGTGATATCCAGGCCGCGGTAGACCTCACGGCCCGTGATGTCCTTGGGGATGCCCGTGAAGTATGGCCAGAAGATCTGGTAGATTAGCATGTGGGTCAGGAAGATTGCCCCCACATCTTCAACCAGAATGCGCTCGGCCTCCTGGTACTTGGCGAAGCGGGCCTCGGTGTCGGTCATATGGCCCGCCTCGTCGTAGAGGGCGTCGTACTCTGCGTTCAGCCAGGCGTGGCGCGGTGATCCAGCTTCGCTGTTGCTCCGGAACAAGCCGAGGAAGTTTGCCGGGTCGATGTAGTCGTACTCATACGGCCCCTTGTAGATCTGCATCTCGTGCGCAGCGCGGCGCTGGCTCCAGGCTGCATATTCTACGAGCTCGTAGTTTACCTTGATGCCAAGGTGCTCTTGCCACTGTGCCTGCACGAACTCGACCTTCGGGTCGACCGCGCTGTGCGTGATCGTCAGCTCGAGCTGGCGTCCGTTCGCATCCTTGCCCTCTGGGTAACCAGCCTCCGCCAGCAGTTGGCGGGCCAGTTCCGGATCGAAAGCCTGAACCGACTTTAGCTCGGGGTTGTAGGCCGGGAATCCGGGCATCAGCAGTGAGTAGGCCGGCTCGACGGTACCCCCGAGGATCTGGACAACAGCATCTCGGTTGATGGCATGCGAGAGCGCCTGGCGGAGCTTGAGGTTGTCCAGCGGGGGATTCATAGTGTCCAGTGCCATGTAGTCAGTTTGGTAGTTGTTGTACCAGCGCAGGAGCTGGTTCAGCTCGGGATCCGCGCGGACGAAGTTGAGGTCAGCCACGGACAGATTATGCAGCCATTCGGTCTGGTGGCTGAGGAACTCGTTGATCGTAGCCGCGCCGATCGGGTTGACCAGATGCTGGATGTAGGGCTTGTGGGGGCCGTTGTAGTAGGGGTTGATTTCCCACGTCATCTCTTTGTTGTGATCCCACGTCTTGAGGCTGTAGGGGCCACAGGAGAGGAAGCCGTCGACATCATCGGCCCAGTGTTCGGGATTAGCTTCTGCCCGGTGCTTAGGTGCGGGGCACGCGGCCTGATATGCCAACAGCGCTGGCAGATGAGGGGCGCTGCCGCCTTCACCCCAGACACGGATGGTCTGGTCATCGAGCTTCTCGACGCCAACCGCATCGGCACTCACCTCGCCGGCCTTGTGTGCTTTGATGCCCTTGATAGCATAGTAGTACCAGACCCACGGCGTATCGAGGTCCGGGTTCGACAGGTGCCGGAACGTGAACACAAAGTCATCAGCGCTAATGGGTGTACCGTCGTCCCACTTGGCTCCGTCGCGGATGTGGAAGTCGAAGTACTCGGCGTCAGGGCCGACGTCCCACGAGTCTGCGATAGCCGGCACCAGTTCCATCATTTCGTTGCGCCGCAGCAGGGGCTCCGTGCCCCAGTTGAGGACGGAGTTGGCGTCATAGATGTTGCGCGGCACATCCAGGTGCTTGTTCTCAGCGATGAAGCTATAGCGAATCTGCAGGTCCAGGGGCGCAGCGTTCTTGGGCATCACCTTGCCCTGCGGGGTGACCACATCAGGGAGTGGGGTAGGCGTCACCAGCTTTTCGACCTCGACCTCGACAGTCCTCTCGACCTCCTTCTCGACCTCGACCTCGACGGTCTGGATGACCTCGACGACCTCTGGTGTACAGGCTGCGACGATGGAGGCGACCGCCCCTGCCCCGACAGCTCTCAGAAACTCACGACGCGATACGGGTTTAAGCATGGATTCACTCCTTTTGTGATCGCAGGTCAATCCTACTAACTAAGAGTTGACGTGCTCTGTGTCTCTGGCAATCGGTACAGGTCACCCGTGACTGT
>JAKJAE010000347.1 GCA_022707665.1 Chloroflexota bacterium | reverse complement strand
GCCGTAACAAGGGGCCGCCTCTGCGCCGCCGCAATCGCCCAGCGACACCTGTCTCTGGCGAGGGTCGTCCACAGAGATGGCCAGCAGCATTCCGGATGTACTCCCTTCCGCGACCGGGCCGGCATCAGCCTGTACACCCCAAGCAAGGTAGATGACCGTCTGGCCATCTGGCGTGATGTCAAAGAACGCCCCGTGCTCGCCGATGACGCGACCCGCTGTGGGAATGTGGATCTGTAGCGACTGACCGCGATCCATCACATAGAGATCTCCTGCTTCGGTGATGATCGCAATCCGGGGCGAACTCGCCGATACCCGGTAATCGCGAACGCTATGGCCAGTGGCCCATTCAACTGGCGTGACCACGACTTCAGCGCCACCTTCCGCGGGGCACGCATAGAGCATACCTTCGCGCAGGAAGTAGAGATCGGCAGGAAGCTGCGGGCAACTTGAAGCAAGCGCTGCCACAGCGGGCAGGACCAACTCGGGAGGTAACGTGGGTGTAGGTGTTGGGGTTGGTGTGCTGGTCGGCAACGGTGTCGCCGTCGGCGTCGGTGTGGGTGTCGACGTGGGTACGATGGGCGTCCGTGTGGCTGTGGGGGTAGGTAGCGGCTCGAGCGTGTGGCACCCGGCCAGGAGCACTACCAACAGCAGCCACAGGATCGCTGCTGCCACGTGCACTGCCCGTTGCTGGAGGTGCAGGGACTCCCGTCCCATCTGTCGGTTCATACGACCTTTCCCGCGGTGCGGTTCTCTTCTTGTTCCAGCCACTGCAGCACAAACGTGCGTGCCTGTGCGGCCGAGGTGACTTCGCCAGCAGCTTGCGCCTCTGCCAGCAGCGCCGTGGCCTTTCCGACGGAAGGGCCTGGTGGAACGCCAAGGGCGAGCAGGTCTTGCCCTCGCAATAGCGGCTTCGGAGCAACGACCTCCGTGTAACGGCATAGGTAGCCTTCGATGAGGGCGTGGGCACAACTAACCTGGGCATCCCAGAGCGTGCTAGGGGAGGGTGGCTGAGCTGTGACCGAAGCCCTGGCCAGCGCCAGTACGACTGCTCCAACGCCAGCCTCGTGCGCTTCTTTGAAGAACCGATGGATGACCCGCCGTGCTTCTACGTCAAGGACGGTTCCCGTCTCGGACAGCGTTCCCGTGGCGGCCACACGGGCGAACGTTTGTTGTGACCTCATAAGCGCGGTCGCGAACTCTATGGCGCTGTTGCTGAAGCGCAACTCAGCCATGCGATGTGCGATCTGCGAGCAGAGTCCTTCGCCAGTACCCGATCGACTGGCCCCTTTCCGGGCATAGAGCGCTGCCCACCGAATCAGCACGTCGCGCGTCATCTCGGCACCCACGTTACAGCTCAAGTAGGCACGCAGACCCTCGCGGGCACCGTCGGATAGGGCGTCAACCGCGCTGATCAGTGGGGCTGCAACAGCCGATCCCTCGTGACCGTTGTTGGCCAGATAGGCATCCAGAGCAGCCAACACCTCGACCGCAGCAAGTGACGTGTTGTCGACGACAGGCCCTGAGGGCGTGGGTGTGACCAACTCGGGCACCATATGCTGAACGATGCCCAGGTCGACCAACAACCTTAGGCCCTCTGATGCTGTCGTGAGTGCGAGAAGGGCCATCAACTCGGCACGAACGCGCTCGGCAGCGGTGGCAGCAATGGCTGGAGCTTCAACGACGATGCGCGAACGCGTCTCCTCGGTGATGGTCATCCCGAACTGCGCTGAAAGGCGAACTGCTCGGATCAGGCGAACCGAATCGGTGGTGAAGCAGTCAGGCGCAACCATCCTGAGCTGGCGCAAGCTCACATCCGTGGCGCCACCAACAGGATCGATGAGGTCACCTTCCAGGCTCACTGCCATCGCGTTGATCGTGAAGTCGCGTGTTTGCAGATCCTCGATGATCGAGTCGGCGCGCAGAGACGCGAAGTCAAGGATGACCCGGAGCCCCGAAGCTGGGTCTGTAACGATGGCGCGTCCCGTCTGCCTTTCGTGATCGAGAGGATAGTAAGCCCCGTCCAGCCGATCCGCCACGGCTCTGGCAACTGTGAGACCTGAGGCCGCAACGACGAAGTCCCAGTCCCGCGGCTGGTGTCCCAAGATGAGATCTCGAACTGCTCCACCGGCAATCCATGCCTGCGTGCTGCCGTGCAGGATGTCAGACACCACGGAGACAGGCCAATGGGGGAGCGTGATTCTGGGTTCTGCCATGCCCGAACTACATTGCCGTAGACAGATCGTGCGGCGCACCTGACTCAGGGCGCCGCACGGTGCAGACTGCATGCAATTGTGGAAGCATCGCCAGGGCTATACCCGTGTCTGGTACTGCCCCTCAGAGGTGTCCACTCGAATGACATCGCCGACGTTCACGAAAAGCGGCACTTGCACCTTGAGGCCGGTCTCACAGACGACCACCTTGCTGGCCCCCGTTGCTGTATCACCCGCAACTGCCATCTCTGCTTCCACGATCTTCAGCTCAACGGTGGCCGGCAGATCCAGGCCCAAGACTTCCGAACCGTAAATGGTAAGTGCTACTTCCATCCCGTCCTTCAGGAATCCACCTTTGTCGCCAATGGCCTGCCGGTTGATGTGGTATTCCTCATACGTTGCCGAGTCCATGAAGTGGAACAACTCGCCATCGGTATAGAGGTATTGCGCTGCCAGCCTCTCGACAGGCGCTTCTTCGAACTTGTTCCCATTCAGGAAGTTCTTCGGGATGATGGCGCCCGAATGCATGTTCCGTATCTTGGTTCGGATAATGGCATTGCCCCGTCCCGGTTTGTAATGCTGGTACTCGAGCACCTCATACAGCTCGCCATCCAGCAGGAATGTCGTCCCTTTGCGCAGCTCGTTCGCATCGATCACATGCCGCCTCCTCGTGCTTTCCGTACCAGGCCATTATATGATCTCGGTCACTTTCGTCAAGCTCGAGTGGCCGCGCATCACGTCGCGAGGGATGCGACGGAACCGGGCGATCTGCGGATACCTTGTCCTGTCTTGTGCATGTTTCTCAAACCGGAGTATAATCTAGTTGGATCGATGCAGCACGTGCTGTAGCCATCATTTGATGTGCGTTGTCTGACCCAATGGAGGAAAGGAGCATTCTGATGGGCCAAAGATCGCGAGCGCTAGTTTTGGTTGCATTACTGGTCCTGTCCGCGCTGGCGGTGGGATGCCGGAGATCGGCTGTCCCCCCAGTTGAGGAGCTCGCCCCTGATGAGGAGATGTCGGCTGCCATTCAGGAGGCTCAGGAGAACACCGACCAGGTGGGGCAGATGGAGTCTCCGGTGGCGACCCCGACGACCGAGGGAGAACCCGTCCTGACATTGGAGCCCACGCCTGAGGCAACGGTTGAGCCAACGGTTGTGGCGACCGTTGAACCCACGCCAGAACCCGTGGTGGAGACGCCTACAGAGCCAACAGCGGCGCCGACACCTGCCGCCGTGGCTGGCGCTGCAACGTATACTGTTCAACCTGGTGACA